>NZ_BAAABH010000015.1:0-86970 GCF_054767855.1 Clostridium sp. CTA-19
TACCTAAAAGAACAAGGGTTTATAACGTTAACCGAGAGTTATTTAAGATTTAGGTAATTCTATTGAACCGCCGTGTACCGAACGGTACGCACGGTGGTGTGAGAGGACGGAAAATAAAATAATTATTTTCCTCCTACTCGATTAAAACAAGTATAAGTATAAAATAAATGTAAAAAAACATAAAATTAAATAAATAATTAAATATATGTAAATTATATGATAGAATAAAGTTGAATTTTCAATTTATTTAAGTGTTAAGTTTTTAGGTTAAAGGGATATTTTTATGTTATGGTGAATTTAATTAAAAAAAGGGGAGAAGTAATATGAGATTAAAAAACATTAAACTGAAAAATGCAAACATAAAATTTCAAATGACATTTGTTATATCTATGGCATTCTTTTTAATACTTATGTTTATTTTATTTATGGTAAATTATATGTCAAATAAAATAATATTAAAAAGTGACTTAGATAATATGAGCAATATAATAATACAG
This sequence comes from Clostridium sp. CTA-19, assembly GCF_054767855.1. Lineage (NCBI taxonomy): Bacteria > Bacillati > Bacillota > Clostridia > Eubacteriales > Clostridiaceae > Clostridium > Clostridium sp. CTA-19. Next base: position 498 of record NZ_BAAABH010000015.1, read on the forward strand.
AATGCTGGACTTGTTTCTAGAGATGTTAATGAAAATTTTCAAACAGCAAAATTATTAAGTAATAATAATTTAATCAATGACATGAATATTCCTTTTGAAAAAAAACTTGAAACTTTAAATGATTTTACAGAAAAAACAAAAGCATTAACAATAGGAATTGCAGATTTAAATGGTATTTATCAATCAACAGATGGTCAAAAAAATTCTAATATAAGTGATGAAGAATTTTTTAAAAATGCATTAAAGGGAGAAGAAACCTTAGTAGAACCAAGATTTATAAAAGAAATAAATGAATATGTGGTAATATATTCAGTTCCAATCAAATGCAAAGAAAAAATTGTTGGCTGTTTATTGTTTAATGTAAATGCCAAGGATATGTCAAATAATATTGCAAAGGTAACATTAAAAGGAGAAGGCACAGCATTTATATTGGACAAGGAAGGAAATTCAGTTGCTAGTGCCAATTTTGATGATGTAATAAATAAGCATAATGAAATAAAAAATGCAGAGAAAGATGAACTTTCAAAAAATGTAGCGGAGATACATAAAAAAATGATAAAAGGGGAAACAGGTATATCCAAATATAAATATGGCATTGATAAATATTTAGCTTATGCACCTATTGAAAATACAAATGGTTGGTCAGTTGGTATTTTAGTAGAAGAATCTGTAGTTTTAAAAAGTTTAAATAAATTAAAACTTGCGCTAGCAATAAGTGTATTAATAAGCTTATTATTAGCTATAATATTAAGTTTGGGAATTTCAAGTAAATTTTCTAAAAAATTAGTTAAGGCAAAAAATAAATTATCACTTTTATCACAAGGAGACTTTACCTTAACTATAGATGAAAAGGATATCAATCAAGGAGATGAGATCGGAGATATATATAAAGCTATAAATAAAACTAAAGAGTCTGTAGGTGAAATCTTAACTTCTATAAAAGACAGTTCTAATATAATAACAGAACATTCAAAAGAATTATCAGCGGTATCAGAGGAGATGGTATTATCTTCAGAAAATATAGCTAGTGCAATACAGGAATCAGTAAAAGGTAATGATAATCAATGCTCAGGGTTAAACTATATAGATAATATAATGAATAATTTTAGTGATAAAATAAATACAATGATTGAAAATATAAAAAATATAAATACAGTTTCTACAAAAGTTGTAGATAAAGCTAATATTAGTAATAAAGACATGAAAAATTTATTTAATTCTATAAATGATTTTGATGACATATTTAAAAAGTTTTTAGTTACTATTGAAGGTATGAATAGTAAAATAGATTCGGTAAATAAAATAACATATGTTATAAATAGTATAGCTGAACAGACTAACTTATTAGCATTAAATGCAGCTATAGAAGCAGCTAGGGCAGGAGAGGCAGGTAGAGGCTTTTCTGTAGTGGCTGATGAGATAAGAAAACTTGCAGAGCAAAGCAAAGATTCTGCAGTTGAAATAAGTAATGTTATAGATGGTGTTTTGGATGAAAGTAAAAATATTATAAGTGAGACTAATATTTTAGATAATGAAGTTCAATTACAAAAACAAGATATTCAGAAGGCAATTTTTTCTTTTGAGGAAATATCTAGATCTTTAGCGGAAATAAATCCTATTATAAAAGATACTTATAATAATTCTAATAATATAAAAAGGGATAAAGAAGATATAATTATAAAAATAGAAAATTCGACTTCAATATCACAAGAGATATCAGCAACTACAGAGGAAATATCGGCATCAACAGAGGAGTTTAACAGTTCAAGTGAAGAAATAGCCAATTCAGCTAATAATTTATTTAAACTAACGGAAAATTTAAATGTTAAGTTAAAAAAATTTAAAACTGAAGACAGATAAAGTAAAATAAAGTATTAACTAAATTTAAAGTTTAGTTAATACCTTATTTGTTTTATAAGGAATTAAATTTATATAACAAGGTTGCCCTTTAAATCCACGTATCTCCAATGGTTTTCTACTTTAACAGGAATTAAATCTGCATTAAATTTGCCTATGTCATTAAATTTAGGAGGAATTATAACTTTTCCATTTATGTCAAGGATGCCCCATAGGTTATCCTCTAATACTGCTAAATAATCTTTGTTTAAGTATTTAATTCTAGAATATTTAGGCTCTATTATTATTTTTCCATCCTTATTACAGACACCAAATTTATTATCTAGTTTAATATATATATAATTATTAAGTTGTCGATTATAAAGCTCTATATAAGAAGAGTAAAAGTCTTCTATACTTACATTATAATTTTCAGGTAATAAAAATTCAGGAGAAGAATTTAATTCATCATATTTGATTGGAAGAATTTCTTTACCATCATTTGAAACATAGCCTGTCTTACCATCCTTTTCTATAATAAAATTATTATTAAAAAAATATACACTATTATATTCAGGTTTTAGCACTTCTAAACCATTTAAATTAACTATTGTATTTTTTCCTTTTATTTGTGCACATGTAAATTTATCTGATATAGAATGTAAACTATTATATTTAAAATCACTAAGAATAGTTCCTTTAGTATCAGCTAATGCCCACATAGAAGAATTTTCACTTATAGCAAAAGTTTCATTATTTAACGGAGTAGCATAATTAAAAGTTGGTTCTAAAAGTTCTTTTCCATAGGAGTCTAGTAATCCCCATTTATTATTGAACTTAATCAGAAATGTAGAAGAATCAGATTTATCTTTAAAATAATAATCAGAAGATTCATTATAAACAATTTCTTCATATTTAGGTTCTACTATAAAATCTCCACTCTTATTGATAACCCCCCATTTATTATTGAGTTTAACACTAGCTAAATTACAGGAATTAAAATAAAGAGCATTTTCAAATTTAGGTTCTATTAAAACATTGCCATCTACATTAATATACCCATATTTACCATTAGATGAAAAAGTAGATATATTATCAATAAAATTTAGTGGTGTGTCAGAAAGTGATTCTAGTTTTTCCTTAGTATTTAAATTTAAAATTCCATATTTATTATTAACCATAAAACATACTAAATTAGATTTGAATGAAATGTCAGAATAGATTGGATCTAATATGGTATCTCCAGTATAAGTAAACAAGCCTAATTTATTCCCATCATTAACAATTAATACATCTGGATTTATATTAGGAGTTATTTCATCAAACATAGGAAATATTGTAATTTCACCATCATAAAATAAGCCCAACTTATTATCTTGTTTTACAATAAGTGAAGTAGCTTCATAGGTTGGTATTACATCTTCATACTCAAAGTTTAATATAGTATTATTATTTTTGTCTATGCATCCCCATAAATTATCTTTTTTAACCCAAGCAAATTTATTTGAAAAATCAAGAGCATCCTCATATTTTGGATTAATTATAAAGTTACCTTCTTTATTTATGTAACCAAACTTTTTATTTGTTTCTACACGAGCTACATCACCTTTAAAGTCAAAGGCATTTTCAAAGTTGAAATTTTTATTTTCACATCCATAAAGAAATGTTATAAAAAAAATAAAGAAAAAAGTAATAAAAATTTTTTTAAGTTTCATTATATCACCTCTAAGTACATTTAAAATATTTACAGTTAAAAGTATTATAACATGGAAGATAAAAAAAATTTCAAATCTTTTGAATTTTAGAGTGAAATATTGTATTATTACAGGGATAGATTATAACAATGTGAAAGCTAGGGAGGAAATAATTTATGATGTACAATATGCCATTATATAGACCGCCAAGTGAAGCGTATAGCTTAATTATTCAGGTGACTTTAGGCTGCTCTCATAATAAGTGTAATTTTTGTAGTATGTATAAATCTAAAAAATTTACTATAAAACCATTGAAGGAAATAAAAAAAGAAATAGATATATTTAGAAGTATATATGGAAAGGCTGAAAAAATATTTTTAGCAGATGGAGACGCACTAATAATTCCGATAGATACTTTAAAGGAAATACTTAAATATATAAAAGAAGTTTTTCCAGAATGTAAGAGAATTACATTATATGGATCGCCTAAATCTATATTATATAAAACTATAGATGAGCTTAAAGAATTAAAGAGATTAGGATTATCAATGATTTATATGGGAATTGAAAGTGGCGATAATCTGGTACTTAATTATATAAATAAAGGTGTTGCTTCTAGTGAATTATTAAATGCAGGATTAAAAGTAAAAGAAAGTGGAATACTTTTATCTGTAACTGTGATTGCAGGAATTGGAGGTAAGGATAGAACAATAGAACATAGCATAAATACAGGAAAACTTATTAGTAATATTAGTCCTGATTTCTTAGGGGTTCTTAGTCTTATGATAGAAGAGAATACAGAACTATATAAAGATATTAGCTCTGGAAAGTTTTTAGTTTTATCTGATATAGAGGTATTAAAAGAAATCAAGAATATTCTTCAGAACATAAACACAAAAGGAAAAATTGTATTTAGATGTAACCATGCATCAAATTACTTGCTTTTAAGAGGGGATTTACCAAAAGATAGAGAGCAATTAATAAGAGAAATTGATAATGCGTTAGAAAATAGAGATATAAGGGATGAAGTGGAGAGAATGCTTTAAAGTTAAAAAAGAAAAATGTAGAAAATTAGCTTTAAAGAATAAATTTAAAATAAAAATAGAACATTATGACTAAAAATGCAAAAAACATTTAAGTTTAGATACTTAAATGTTTTTTTATTTACTTAAAATTAAAATATTTTAAACAATAAATAGAAAAATAATGTATTAACAAGTATAATAAGGTATATACGTAAAAAAATACAAATAATATAATTGTATTAAGGAGGTCTTATTATACAAAATGTGGTTTATACATAAAAAGTAATGTATAAATCTAAAAAAGGCAAACTTATTGAAAAATAAGGACGCAAAGCCGTAAGTCTAAAGGATAAATAATCCCAAGATAGTTAGGTTACTAGATTAATGTTGTAATACAACAAGGAGGAATTATTATGTATAAAAATGTACACATTATAGGAGTCGGTACATACCATCCCAAAAAGGAATTGAAAAATCAATATTTTGTTGAGCATTTTAAAAAATATAAATTAGAAGATTATGCTGAAGCTTTAATGGACAAGTTAGGTAGAGATACTAGAACAATTGCTGAAGAAGGAGAAAATGGTATTAGCATGGCATTAAAGGCTTCTAGAAAAGCTTTACATAACGCTGAAATTTCAGTATCAGATATAGATATGATTATATCTGTATCTGATACTCCAGAATATTTATCACCGTGCTGTGCACTTTTAATTAAAAATCAACTTAATGCTAAAAATGCAAATGCTATATTTGATATGAATTCTAATTGTACAGGAATGTTAACTGCTATAGATGTAGCTAGTAGATATTTAAAAACTGATAATAAGTATAAAAGAATATTAGTAGTAGGTTCTTTATTAATAAGTAAGTTTGCTAGAGAAGATGATATTGTAGCATTTGGATGTTCTGCTGACGGTGCAGCAGCGATAGTTTTAGAGAAGAGAGAAGAAAATGAAGAAAAAGGATTCTTAGGTTCAAGAATGTATACTGATGATTCATATCATTGGTCTATAACTATGCCAGGGTGTGGAATGTCCAATATTTTAGATATGAATATAGATAACGAAAATAAGAAAATGGTATGGAAACCTTTTGATTTTAGTTTTTTATCTGAAAAATGGACAGAAACAATAACAAAATTATTAAGGGACTATAACTATGAAACAAAAGATGTTACTCACTATCTTATGTCTCAATTTTCAAGAGCAGATATAGAGTTAACAGTAACTAAATTAGGTACAGATATGGGAAAGGCGATTTTTGTGGGAAATAGGTATGGATACACTGGATGTACAAGTCCTATTATGGCTTTAGAAGATAAATTAAATGAAGAACATTTTAATAAAGATGATTTAATTGTATTTTGTTCTGTTGCATCAGGATATAGTATATGTGCTTTATTGTATAAGTGGTAGAAAAACATACAATTGGTAGTAAGTGTATAAGGGGTATTATAAGATGAATAATATACAAAATGATAGTAGTACAATAATCAGATATCAGAAAAATACGTTGAAGTATGTTCTTATTTTATATTCTATAAGTGCTATAATGGCAGGCGTTACTTTCTTTACTATGAAAATTTTAGGATTGTTTGATGATTTAAAATGTAGTTTTTTTATAGGATTATCAATAATGATTTTAGTAGAATTAGTAACTTTTAAAGTTATGTATAATATAACTTTAAATGCTATAGTGTTTGATATTAGGAAATTTGGATTTTTAAAGAAACTTATTCTTATATTTTCTTATATGAATTACATATATATGTCAATTTTTATTCATTCAAAAGAATTCTGGGTAGTTGTATTTTACTTTATAATTATTGGAGCATTATTTTTAGATAATAAAATGAATATACTTTCTATAGGATTAAGTATAGTTTCTGAAATTTTGGTTTTTTCAATAAATAAAACTACTCTTCCAAATGAATTTTTTGCACGGGAACTAATTTTAAGAATAGTTATTATATGGTTAATATCCTTTGGAATATTAATTTTTACTTTATTTGCATCTAAGTTATTAGACAGTGTAAATAAAAATGAAGAGAAACTTAAAGAAAACAATAGTCAAATAAAAGAAATATTTTTTAAAACTGGTGACTATGCAAAAACACTATTAGGAGCGAGTGAACTTTTGACAGAAATATCTGAAGAAGAAAATCAATCATTAGAAGAATTGTCTAATACTACAGATATAGTTTCAGTAGATGCTAACAACATGCTAAAAAGAGCTATGGAAAATAAACAAATATTAGAGAAGTTATTAGTCACAAATGAAATTATATCTTATAAAACTGAGGATAATGAAAGTAAATCAAATGAGCTCATTATATTATCTAATGATAATGAGAAAAGATTAAATGAAACATTAGTAATAATAGATGATATAAAAGTAAGTATAGGAAGTACTTTTGAAGCTACAAAAATATTAGAAAAAAAATCTGAAGAAATTGATGAAGTAGTAGCTATTATAGAAAAAATCTCTAAACAAACTAATATACTTGCATTAAATGCTACAATTGAAGCATCTAGAGCAGGAAAATATGGAGCCGGCTTTATTATTGTTGCAGAATCAATTAGAAAACTTGCAAAAAATACGGAAGAGTCATTAAAAAACATATCTTTAATTACCAATGAGTTTAAAATAAGGTTAAAAGATGTAGAAAAGCTTACGGCTGCAAATATAAACAAAATATCTTATGGAAATGAAACAATAAACTCTGGTGTAAATAATATAAAAATTATGTTGACAAAATTAAAAGATTCTGGTGAAAATATAAAAGAAATAAAAACCTTAAGTAGTGACTTGCTAATACAAATGGAAGAAGTTGTTGAATTTAATACTAATATATATGAATGTATAGAAGATACTATAAATAAATTTTTATCAGTAAATCATTCTGTTAATGAAAATGTAGCAATGAGTCAGCAAGTTGCAGAAAATGCGGAAAGTTTAAGATTTATGGCTGTAGAAATGAATGAATTAATAGAAGAAAAGTAAACAATAGCTGTTTTAAAATAGGAATTGAAACTTATTTTAAAACAGCTTTTTATTTTAACAAATGAAAAATATTTATCATAATATAAAAGGGCAATTATTAATTAATGAAAAAATTAAAGCTAATATTTTTATATTAGGAATCGATAGTTAAAATGATGATGTAAAATCAAAATTATCAAAATTTTCAAAATAGGAGGTTGAATTTTATTTTTTTATTTTAATATGAGTTTCATAATAATTTATTTAAATTAAACATCTTAATAGATAAATATTAAGAAACTCTAGATAAAGATGGAGGGGCTTAAATGAAAGGAAAACATTTAAAAAGTATTTGTTTTATAGTAGTTACAGCGGTAATTACCGTAAATTCAAATCTTATAGTTTTAGCAAAAGAAAATAATGAACAAAACTTCAAAGAACCACAGATACAAAGCGAGGCTGTATTAGAAAAAAACATGGATAGTAATGAATGCTATGGATTCGAACATTTTAAAAATACAGATGAAGCAGAGAATGATTATAAAGATCAAATAAAAGGAAAATTGGATTCAACTTATGATGAAACTGAAAATTCAAAAAAATATAATTTAAAAGCCAATAACAATTATACAATGAAATATTTAAATACTCTAGACTATAAAACTCTAGTAGAAACAATATCAAATTGTAATTGGTATGAAATAGAGGGATTATTTCAATTTACTGATGATTCCTATGAATTTTATAAAGATAAAAATCGTATTGAAGCATTAATAAATGCATTAGGTGAAAAAGGAAAGATGTACACTGCAACAGATGATAAAGGTATACCTACAATAGTAGAAGTTTTAAGATCAGGATTTTATTTAGGTTATTATAATAAGCCTTTAAATGAACTCTATGAATTAAGTTATAGAGAAAAATGTATTCCTTCAATGTTACAAATCCAAAAAAACAGCAATTTTAAACTAGGAGAAAGTGGTCAAAATGAAACAATTAAATCACTTGGAATGTTAATAGGAAATACCACTTGTAATGAAGAAATTGTAAATAATTTTACTAAGATAATTAAGCAATATAATGAAAATAAAAATCTATATATAAAAGATATTTCAAAATCAAATGCAGTATTTGAAGTGGTAAAAGGAGTAGAATATGAACTATCTTCGTATGTTTATAATAATAATGGGGACTTAAGTAATGCTCCTTGGAAAAATAGAATAGATAAATTCATAGATGAAGTATCAAAATTTATAATCGATGAAAATGTAACAGAAGAAAATAGTTGGCTAATTAATTGTGGAATATATTTAACAGGAAAATTTGCTAAGTTTTATAGTAGTCCAATAGAAAAACAAAAGGAAGTAGAAAATGTTTTAAAGGTTTATCCGTATTTAGGAGAACAGTACTTCAAAGCTATAGAATCAATTCAATATGATTTTAATGGAATTTTAAGTACAGGTAAAACGATTGACTTAGAAAAAATAAAAGAAGATGGAAAAAAATATTATCTTCCTAATACCTATACATTTGAAGATGGTAAAATGATAATAAAGTCAGGAGATAAAGTAACAAAAGAAAAGGTGGAAAGGCTTTATTGGGCATCTAAAGAAGTTAGATCTCAATTTCATAGAGTAGTTGGAAATGATAAAGAACTTGAACAAGGAAATGCTGATGATATATTAACTATGGTTATTTATAATAGCCCTAAAGAATATAAGATGAATTCATCTTTATATGGATATAGTACTGATAATGGTGGAATTTATATAGAAGGAATAGGAACATTTTTCACATATGAAAGGACTGTGGATGATAGTATATTTAGTTTAGAGGAACTTTTCCGTCATGAGTATACACATTATCTTCAAGGTAGATATTTAGTTCCTGGATTATGGGGTACAGGAGATTTTTACAAAGAAAAAGATTCAAGACTAACATGGTTTGAAGAAGGAACAGCGGAATTCTTTGCAGGTTCAACTAGAGAAAATAATATACTTGCTAGAAAATCTCAAGTTTCAGGTTTAGATAGCAATCCATCAAACAGATTCACTGCTGAAAAACTATTTAATTCTAAATATGGATCTTGGGAATTCTATTATTATGGGTTTGCATTTTCAGATTATATGTATAACAATAGAATGGATATTTTTAATAAGTTTATAAAAACTATTAAATCAAATGATGTAAAGGGATATGATGATTATATATCAACTTTAGGTTTAGATAATGGTATAAATAATCAATATCAGTCTCATATGGAGAATCTAGTGAAAAATTATGAGAACCTTACAACACCTTTAGTTTCAGACGATTATCTGAAAAATCATAGTGCTATAAATTCAAAATTAATATACTCTAATATAGAGAAAATCTCTAATATTAAAAATACTACAGTCAATGAAGAAAAAGGACAATTTTTCAATACTTTTACTTTAAGGGGAACTTATATAGGGGAAAAATCTTATGGTGAACTTGAAGATTGGAAGAAAATGAATGAAAAATCTAATGATTTTGTAAAAAAATTAAGCAGTTTAGAGTGGTCAGGTTATAAAACTATAAATTGTTATTTTGTAAATCATAGAGTTAATAGCCAGGGTCAATATGAATATGATGTTATATTTACCGGTATATTGGGGGATGAAAATATTAGTAACAATCCACCAATAGCGAATATAGAGGGGCCTAAAGTTTGTAAAGTGGGAGAGAATATTACACTTTCTTCAAAAAATTCTACAGATAGTGATGGAAAAATAGTAGAATACTTTTGGGATTTTGGAGATGGAAATACATCTAATGAAGTAAATCCAACCCATGTATATAAAAAAGATGGGACATTTAATATAGTTTTAAAAGTTAAAGATGATAAAGGTGCATTAGGAGAAAAAATTTTCACAATAAAAGTTGAGAAGAAAAATATAGATGAAGAGGACAATATCGATTTAGAACCTAATAATAATTTTAAAGAAGCAAGTTTGGTACCAAACTTAAATAAGAGTTATAAAGGGTCCTTATTAGGTAATGATAATGTTGATGTATATTGCTTTAAAGTTGAAAATCCAGATAAATTAAAGATTGAAGTTAATAATTTGGATAATATAGGTATGAATTGGACATTGTTTAATGAAGAAAATCTAAATGAATTTGTAGCTTATCCAATGGATAGTGAACTAAATGGAGAATATGAAGTAACTAAGCCAGGAATGTATTATATAAATATTTATAAGTATGATTATGAAGATGGTAAGTATGAGTTTAAAATATCTAGTGAATCTAGTAAAAATATAATTATGGAAAGTGAACCTAATAATGATTTTGAAAAAGCTAATATAGTTGAATTAAATAAAATTATAAATGGAAATTTAAGTGATGATGATAATGTAGATATTTTTAAATTTCAATTAGATGAAGATAAAGATATAAATATAGTTTTAAATAACATGAATAATATAGGCTTAAATTGGCTGCTTTATAAGGAAGAAGATTTAAATGACTATGTTTCATTTGCTCAAATAGATGGGAGTATTTATAAAAATTCATATAAAGCAACTAAAGGTAAATACTATTTATATGTATATAATTTTTCAAAAGACAACGGAAAATATACTGTAGAGATAAATTAAATTTATTAACTATAAAAGACCAAAATTAATTGAAATTTTGGTCTTTTATTTTAAATTTTAATAATAAAATTAAAGTTTTTGAACATTAATTGCCATAGGTCCTTTAGAACCTTCCGTTATATCAAATTCAACCTGTTCTCCTTCATGTAAATCTTTATCATTTCCTTTTTCTTTTACTTGTGAATGATGAACAAATATATCATTTCCATTATTTGCAGAAATAAATCCATATCCCTTTGAATTATCAAACCATTTAATAACACCATTATACATTGTCATTTTAACGCTCTCCTTTAAAATTAAATTCAATAACTAGTGTTTGCAAATATAAGGGAATTATACTAAAAGTATAATTTTTTTATTGAATCAATAGTTTCATCATTATTATTTGGTACTTGTTTTAATGAGTATCCTAGTAATAAAGGTGATGTAACAAAACGTGGTGTGATTTTACAGATTATTTCCTCATGCCAACAGTAAAAGAAGAGATTAAAACTATCACAGTTAGACCTATAATTATTTAAAATATAGTGAACAACTTTCTGCACGTTGTCTGCAAGGTAATCTATATCTTTAATATCTTTTATAATAACATTAAATTCAGTAAAGCAAGTTAATGGCTTATCTGATAAATTAATTTCACAATGTTTATTTTTATGGATTATATTTCCACGAAAATATATGTCTTTTAAAGTATCCTCATAGTCTATATCATTAAGGCCTATTATTTGCATATGAGGATGTTTTAAACTTCCACCAGATAAAGGTCCGTGATTTTTATATAAAATTACAGATTTAAATTTGTTACTTTCTCTTAATTTAAACCAGTGTTTAATCGCAAAATCAAACAATTTTCTTATATGTTCTTTAGAATAAAAAGATATATTTAAATCACATTTATCACTTTCAATTATTACTAGCTGTAATGAGTTTTCAAGGGTAGGATATTTATTCTTTAAAAGTATAATATTTTCATCTTCATCTAATATATTACTTAATTTAGATCTATCACAAAAAGGGCAAGATATATCGGATTTATTTATGTTATTAGGCTTACTTGCACCTATACTGTATAAAAAGTTTATATACTTATCGCCATTCATATTGTCACCTACTTATAAAACATTAATTTAAACAAAATTATATATGGATACATATTGAAATTTATTCAATTAAAAGTCAATCTAGAGTCTATAATATCCGAAATGCTTATTTATACATTATAACATAAAAGAATAAAAATAGTGTTAAGGTTAAAAGATTAAATGAAAGGTGAAAAAAGATGTCGGTAGTGTAAATTACACTACCTTAAAATTGTATATAGATAGTATATTTTAAAGTATAGATGCTTATATATTGAAAAACAGGGGGGATTTGGATGCTGAAAGAAAAAGAAGAAAAAATAAAAAACATTCTTAAAGCTAAAGGAATAAAAAATAGTGATTCTAATGATAGTAATTTAGATATTATTAAAGAACCAATGGATAGGTCTAAAAAACTACGAGATATATTTTATAATACATTATCTACAACAGATATGGAATTTCCTTATTGGTATACTAGAAGTTGGGAAGAATTAAATGGAGAGGTTACAATAGTAAGAAGAGCAAAAGCATTAAAAAATGCATTTTCACATTTAACACCTAACATTATACCAGGTGAAAAATTAGTAATGCAAAAGACTAAAAATTATAGAGGTTCTTTTCCCATGCCATGGCTTAGTGAAAATTTTTTCATATCACAGGAAGATAGCATTAGCAAAGAAATTACAAGTACGAATAGTGGAGATGAATTAAGCCAATTTGGGCAAGGTGGAGGAAATGTAACAAAAAGTTTTGGGAATGTAATTTCTATAGCAGGAAAATTTGGAATGGAAAAAAGTGAAGCTACAGCGCTTTTAAAGATCGCTAAAAGTTGGGTTAACAAATCTGTTGAAGATGTAGGACATAGATACGAAAAATTAGTTCCACAGTATGAAACTAAAGAAAAAATAATGAATAGTTTAATATGTATGTTTGATTCAGGATATACAATTCCACAAGGAAGAGAGGTTATAAACTATTATTATCCTTTAGAATATGGCTTTGAAAAAATTAAAGATATAGCGAAAGAATCTATTAATGAAGTTGCAGGAAATGCATCTGGTGATGGAATAATAGGCATGGATAGATTGTATTTTTATGATGCAGTAATAAATGTTATTGAAGGAATACAAATTTGGATTTTAAATTATGCCGAGCATGCAAAGTGTTTAGAAGAACTAGAGAAAAACTTAGAAGATAAAAAAGAATATAAAAAAATAAAGGAAACATTAGAATGGATAGCTTACAATAAACCAAGAAACTTTAGAGATGCACTTCAACTTTCGTATACTATTCATATAGCTTCAATTAATGAAGATGCTATTTCTGGAATGTCTATAGGAAGACTTGGTCAAATTTTATATCCGTGGTATGAAAATGACATTAAAACTGGAGAGATAACAAAAGAAGAAGTTTTGGAACTTATGGAACTTTATAGAATTAAGATAACGTGTATAGATTGTTTTGCATCAGCTGGCGTAAATGGAGGGGTGCTATCAGGAAATACATTTAATAATTTAAGTTTAGGTGGATTAACTAAGGATGGAAAATCTGCAACTAATGAATTAGAAATGATAATATTAGAGGCTGGAATAAGGTGCAAAACGCCTCAACCCACGCTAACAATACTCTATGATGAAAAACTTCCAGAAGAATTTTTATTAAAAGCAGTAGAAAGTAATAAAACAGGATGTGGATATCCAGCATGGGTTAATAATAGAAATGCTATAGATTTTTTAATTAATCAATTTGGAAATGAAGGAATGACATTGGAAGAAGCTAGAGCTATTGCTATAGGTGGATGTTTAGAAACTTCGCCTTGTTGTTTTAAAACACTACATTTAAATAATAGAGTCTATGAAATACCTGGTGGAGCTGGACAACCTACAAGTGTTGGAGTACATTTTATAGCAAATCCTAAAATAATAGAGTTGGTAATAACAAATGGAAAGGATTATAGAACGGGACAACAAATATATAATCCACATAATAAAAAACTTGAGAATTTTGAAGAATTTTTTGAAGTGTTTAAACAATATTATGAAGAAACAATAAATGTTTTAGCTAAAACAAATAATATTCAACATGATGTATGGAGAAAGCAAAACATGTCTGTTATAAATTCGTTTCTAAAGCCTGATTGTTTGGAAAAAGGGCAACATATAGGAAATATGGGATATAGATATAATGGAACATTTAATGTTGAAAGTTGTGGAACAATTACTATGGTAAATACTTTAGCTGCAATTAAAAAAGTTGTTTATGAAAATAAATATAGCATGGAAGAATTAAAAGATGCTATGTTAAATAATTTTGGTTTTAAAAATGCATCAGAAGTTGGTAGCTATTCAATGAAAGATCAAGTTAAATTTGATAGTAGTGGTAAATATGACAATATATATGGGGAGTGTTTAAAAGCACCTAAGTATGGAAATAACAATTCGTATGTAGATAATATATTAGCGGAATATGAGATATGGTTTAAAAAAGCCTGCGAAAAAGCAGAGTCACTATATGGAAAGAAAATGTATCCCTGTCAAATATCTGTGTCTACTCATGGGCCACAAGGGGCAGCAACGTTTGCAAGTGCTGATGGAAGGTTAAGTGGAACCACATACTCAGATGGGTCGGTATCAGCTTATCCTGGCACAGATAAAAATGGTGTATATGCATTATTTGAGTCAGCAACAGTTTGGGATCATACAACATCTCAAAATTCACAATTGAATTTAAAACTTCATCCAACGGTTTTAAGAGGAACAGAAGGTAGTAGAAAACTATTAGATTTAACAAGGTCCTATTTAAGAAAAGGAGGATTTCATATTCAATATAATATAATAGATTCTTATATGCTAAGAAATGCACAAAAGAAGCCTAATGAATATAGAGATTTAATGGTTAGAGTAGCTGGTTTTACTCAATATTGGTGCGAACTTGGAAAACCTATACAAGATGAAGTAATAGCAAGAACAGAGTACAAGGGAGTGGAATAATATGTTATATCATGGAGAGTGTAAGAATTTTTGTAATGTAGATGCATCTAAAGGTATTTGTAGAATAAGTAAAAAATTTGTATCTATAGATGAGAAAGGTTGTAATAAATTTGAGTTGACACCTAAGTGTGGTAACTGCATAAATTTTAAAAATGAAGATAAAAAGGGAATAGGTTTATGTACTGGATTAGAAAAAGAGAATTGGTCATTTAAAACTTTAAATGCTATAACTTGTAAAAAACATGAATTTAATGAGTAGGTGAAAATATTGATTAAGGGGCGAATATTCGATATCCAAAGTTTTTCACTTCATGATGGACCAGGATGCAGAACTACCATATTCATGAGTGGATGTCCATTAAAATGTAGGTGGTGTGCAAATCCAGAAAGTTGGAGAAGTAATAATATAATGTTTAGTGAAGGTACTTGTAAGTATAGAAGTGGATGTAATATTTGTAAAAATAGTTGTACTAGAGGTGGTTTAAAATTTGATGAAAATAATAGGCCAATATTAAATTTTGAAATATGTAAAGAGTGTAGTGATTTTAATTGTGCCAATGTTTGTTATTATGATGCTTTAAAATATTGTTCAAGAGAATACTCAATAGAAGGATTAATGAAAATCTTGCAAAGAGATTCTAATAATTGGAGAGGAAATGGTGGGGTTACCTTTAGTGGAGGCGAACCTTTAATGCAGAATAAATTTTTAATTGAAGTGTTGAAAAGATGTAAAGAAAAGAAATTTCACACAGCTATAGAAACAAGTGCATATCAAAATACTGATATATTTAATGAAGTTATGCAGTATGTAGATTTTGCTTTTATAGATATCAAACATATGAATAGAAAAAGACATAAAGAAAAAACAGGAGTTTATAACGATATAATAAAAGAAAATATAGTAAATTTATCTAAATTACAGTGGAATGGAAGGTTAGTTTTAAGAATTCCAATGATAGGTGGATTTAATGATGATATAGAAAATATCCATGAAACTATAGATTTTATGCATTGTAATGATTTGGTAGAAATAAATTTATTGCCTTTTCATAGATTAGGGGAAAGTAAGTGGAACCAGTTAGGTAATAAGTATGAATATAGTACGTGTGGAGATATAGATAAAGCTTTATTGAATAAATTTCAGGATATGTTTTTAGAAGAAGAGATAGCTTGCTATATAGGGGACGACACTCTAGGTATATAAAAATTATAGAAGGATTATGTCAAATATATAAAATTTGCTTTGACAAAAATCCTTCTACAAATCCTTTGGATTTATAGAAAAATTGCAAATTTAATAAAATTCTTTTAAATTTTCACTTAATTTTTCTAAATAGGCTCTATTTAAAATAATTATTGAATTAGATTTTTTGTCTACATATCCAAGAGCAAAAAAATTATTTAGAGTATTGTATAAGCTTTTTCTACTGATGGATAATTCTTTACACAATTCATACATGCTTTTAAATTCAAAAACATTATTTAAAGAGTGAGTAAGAATGTGATATGCAAAAATCTCTTCTATTTTAAACAAATCTTTTATTAACATTTTTTTATATATGTAGTATATTCTTTTACTGGTTTTAAAAAAAAATAGATTAACAAAATCAGCATTCTTTTTTAGATGGCTCAACGTTGATTTGTGAATTTTTAAAAGTTTTACATTTGTATTGGCTATAATATCACAACGAAAATCTGCTTCGTATATGTAGCTAAGTTTTCCAACAAAATCACCTTTTTTTAATGAGTCTACTAAAAACATTTTTCCTTTCGCATTAATACATTCAACAGTAACAACACCATCTAATATATAAAAAACTTCCTCAAATTCTTCATCGGAAGTTATTATATAAGATCCTTTTTTAAAAAAAATTGTTTCCATTTCTTTTAAGTAAGGTTGAAAATAATCACAGATACTCATAAATCCTCCTAATTTTATACATTTATATATTTATATAGTAACATATTTCAAACTAATATTAAAAAATTAATATTAGTTTAAGGTTCATTAAAGATATATTAAAGGTTTATACAATATAATGTTAGTTACAGTATATATAGAAAAAATTATTAGAATAAATATATAAATTAAAATTAAATCTTAGGCATTTAAGGAGGTACAAAATATGAGACGAACTGTGATAATATCAAGTTTTGTTATATTATTTATAATTGCAGGAGGAATATTTGGAATAAATAAAATTATAGAATATGCTAATGAAAAGGTGAAAGAGGCTAGAAGTGTTGATATAGTATGTATAACACCAAAAGAATTAAGTGAAGAAATGTCAATTAAAAATAATAAAAAATTTTATAAAAAGGTTATTGAAATTACATTGAAAGTTAAAAGTACAACAAGCAAAAGAATAATTATGGCAAATGAAGGAGAAGATGATATAGCTATAGGATTTCAAAAAGATGTAAATATTTCAAATGTAAAAATTGGTGATGTAATAAAAGTAAGAGGATTTACAACACCTAAAAATAAAAAAAATGAAAAAATTGTAATTGGTGGAGCAGTGCTTTTGAGTCAATAAAAAAAATTGAAATATTTTGTAATATAATAAGAAAGTATGATTGTATTTCATTCATGCTTTTTTAATTTAATAATTAATTTTTAATTTTTTTATTAAAAATATTATTATAATGAATTATTTAATGTATAATATATTAAATAACAGTTAATTTTTTGTACTATTTACTGTTAATTTTTTAAATTATAATAAAATAGGTTTACTATTCCTTAATTATAATTTAAATTAATAGTAAAAGATATTTAAATTAAAGAATTTTTTAAGGTGCTTACATGTAAATGATAAGATGTAGTATTAATATTGAAATATAAAATAAAATCAAATGTGTAAATATTTAAAAAATTAGATTTAGGGTATATCCTCTTATAAATTTTTAAATGTGAGGTGGGGTTTATGAAATCAATCGAAGTTTTAAGTCCAGGGGAAAAAATAAAAAATATTAGGAAAAGATTTAAAATTAAACAACAAGATATAACTGGTGGTGAAATTACACGTAACTTAATTAGTATAATAGAGAATAATAAGGCAAATCTAACTGAAAATGTGGCTAAAATATTAGCGGATAATATAAATATTTATTGTAGTAGAAATTCAATAGATTTTTATATAACTGCAGATTATCTTTTAGAGAATATTACTTCACAGGTAAATAAGATTTGTGATAATTATATTGAGTTTATAGAAAAAACAGATATAAAAAAAATGGATACAATAGAATACTCATTTGATGAGGTTGAAGTATTTCTAAAAAAATATAATTGTAGAGAAAAAAAAATAATTATATTTTCAAAAATAGGAGATAAATTTAAAACCATTGAAAAATATAACAAAGCATATTATTTTTACAATAAAGCCTATGAAAATTATATATTAAATGATAATAAAGAAGAATTTTTTAATTTAATAGATAAATTAGTTTCTTGTTGTATAATTACTAAAAAATATGAGCAAGCATTAAGCTTAATAAATTTTACATTACATGAGTTTGAAGAATTAAAGGAGTCATATAAATATAATATAATAATAAAAGAAATTATTTGTTATAGAGAAATAAAGAAGATAGATTATTCATTGGAATGCATAAAAAGATTAGAAAAAACTTTTGAAAAATATTTAAAAAATTACCCAGATGAATATATAAACTTATTAAAACTAAAATCATCTTGTTTAAGAGAAAAAAATTCATTTTTAGAATCATTAGATATAGAAAAAAATATATTAAAAATAATATCAATTAATGATTTGCAACGTCAATTTGAATGTAATGTAAATATACTTGAAATATATAACTCACTAAAAGATAGAAGAAATTTGCAAAAATACTCTAATAAATTAATAAAATTAGATAAAGAATTTGAAATTCCAAAAAAATTAAAACCAAAAGTATATATTAACATAGCTATAGCAACTAAAGCTTTAAACTTGAAAGAAGAATGTGTAGTATATTTAAAAAAAGCAAAAGAAATTGCTATAGAATTAAATGATAAAATAATTTTAGAAAAAAGTATTTTAATTTTATTAGATATATATATGAATGAAGAAAATTATGAGGAAGTAAACAATATAAAGAATTTAATATTGCAATTAGTTTCTAAAAATAAAATAGATAAAAATCATATAATCATTTTAAATTTAATAAAATATTACAATAAATTAGAAGAACGAGAAATAATAGAAGATATATTAGAATTTTTAATTTAAGACTTTAAAAATTAGATAAATAAATTGAAATAAAGTTAATTTAAAAATGAATTTTTAAATTAACTTTATTTTATATAAATTTTAATAATATTTAAATTTATATATAAAATAAATTGGATATTATGTATAAAATATAAGTTAATAAATAATAATAGAAATTTTGTAAAAAAATTGATATAATTTAACTTGAAGAAATTTATTTTAAAAAATAGAGTTATATATTAATCTAAGATGAGGGAAATATGAGGAAAAAAAGTAGTTTATTTATATTAAGTGTTATAATATTTTCTATACTATTTACATTTAATGTAGAAGCAAAAGAAAAAAATATAAATTTTAAAAGTATAACCATAGAAAACGGATTATCACAAAATTCTGTTTCTGCTATATTTCAAGATAGTGAAGGATATATGTGGTTTGGAACAGCGGATGGTTTAAATAAGTACGATGGATATAGTTTTGAAAGTTATAAATTTGATAAAAGAAGTAAAAATGGCATAGCTGGAAGTTATATAGCAGATATAACAGAAGATTTAAAAGGAAATATATGGATAGCAACTAGTAAAGGGTTAAGTAAAATAGATAAAAAAAATCAAGTAATAACAAATTATTTTTATGATGAAAATAATTTATCAGGAATATCTCATTATAATATATGGAATTTACTTATAGATAGTAAAGGTAACTTATGGGTAGGTACTGAAAACGGTTTAAATTTATATGATGAGCAAAAGGATATGTTTATAAAGTTTTGTAATAACAAAGAAAATGAAAATAGTTTGTCTGATAATTTTATCTTGTCATTAGATGAAGATGAAAATGGTTTAATTTGGATAGGTACTAAAAAAGGACTAAATAGTTTGAATATAAATGATAAAAAAATCACAAGGTATTTTAAAGATAGTGAAATTATGCCATTGAGTGATGATTATATATTTAATGTATACTGTGATAAAAATAATATTATTTGGATTGCAACAAAATTTGGTGGTCTAAATAAATTAGATTTAAAAAAAGAACAAGTAGAGTACTATGTTAATGATGGAGATGAAGATAATAAAAAACAGATACCGAGTAATTATGTTAGATGTATAAAAGCTATGAGCGATAATGAAATATTAATTGGTACAGATAATGGGCTTTGTAGATATAATCATAAAACTAATGAGTTTATAACTTTTACCCATAATATTTATGACAATCAAAGTATAATAAATAATAATATTTTAAGTATATTTAAAGATAAGTCAGGTATTATTTGGATAGGTACATATGATGGTATAAATATGTTTAATCCCAATACTTTCTTTACTAGTTATAAATTCAATCCGACTATTGAAAAAACTTTTAGTGATAAATCTATAATGGGTATATATGAAGATGATGATGGTTTAATTTGGTTTGGAACTATAAGTGGTGGATTAAACTGTTTAAATAGAAAAACTGGAGAAGTTAAAATTTATAAACATAATCCTAATAATGATAATAGTATAAGCAATAATGAAATATGGCATGTTAATGCAAACAATAATGATGAGATATGGATATCCACATCTGATGGATTAAATAAATTTGATAAAAAAACGGAAAAGTTTACAAGGTATTACATACAAGATGGATTGTCATCTAATGAAACTAGGTATATTTATTTTGATAGCAAAGATAATATGTGGATTGGGTCAAGAAATGGACTAACCTGTAGAGATAAAAATGGAACATTTAAAGAAGAAAAAGAAATTTTTAAAAAAGGTGGATTAACAGACGAATTCATAACATCTATATATGAAGATGATAAAGGTGAGTTATGGATTGGAGCTGCTTTAAATGGTGGAATTATAAAGTATAATAGAGAAAAAGGAACAGTGAAAAATTATACAAGTCATATAATGGATGGTAATTGTTTAAGTATGAATAGTGTTAAATGTATAAGAGGAGATAGTACAGGAAATTTATGGATAGCTACTAATTATGGATTAAATAAATTTAATCCTAAAACAGAGGAATTTACAGTATATACAGAAAATGAAGGGTTATCTAATAATTTTGTTTATGGTCTTCTTATAGATGAAGAACAAAATCCATGGATGAGTACTAATAATGGTATATCAAAATTAGATATAAAACAAAATAAATTTTTAAAATTTAATGTAACAGATGGATTGCAAAGTAATGAGTTTAATTCTTATTCTATGTTTAAAAGTAAATCAGGAGAAATGTTTTTTGGTGGAATTAATGGATTTAGCACGTTTTATCCTAAAAATCTAAATCAAGATAATTATATTCCCAAAGTAGTTATTAAAGAGGTTTTATTTAATGGAAATATATTAAAATATAATAAAAACATTACACTTAAATATAACGAAAATCACTTTAATGTAGAATTTTTTCTTCCAGAATACAACAATACATCTAAAACTGAATATTGCTATAAATTAAATGGATTTGATAAGGAATGGGTATATTGTAAAAATAGGAATTATGGTAATTACACTAATATACCACCAGGGAAATATGTGTTTACAGTTAAAGCTAGAAATACTGCAGGGATTTGGAGCGAGGAGACCAAATTATCGATAAATATAATGAATCCTCCTTGGAGAACTCCTATTGCATACTTGATTTATATTTTAATATTAACTTTACTTATATATATAATATGGAATTATGTAAATATATTAGAAAAGATGGTACATCAAAGAACTTTTGAACTTAACACAAAATTAAAGGAAAACAAAAAATTATATGACAAATTAATAGAAACAGAAAGATATAAAAACAACTATTTTATTAATTTATCACATGAACTAAGGACTCCATTAAATGTTGTTATGTCTACACTTCAACTTTTAAATAGATTTACTATAGATAAAATAACAATACAAAATGAAAAAATGATATATTATTTAGATGTTATGACCAAAAATTCTAATAGATTGCTAAGGCTTATAAATAATATAATTGATACATCAAAAATTGACTCAGGAAGTTATAAAATTCATATACAAAAGGTGGATATAGTTTATTTAGTTGAAGAATTAGCTTTATCTATGAAAGAATTTATAGAAGATAAAGGTATAGAACTTATAATTGATCCTGAAATTGAGGAAAAGATTATAGAATGTGATCCAAGTGATATTGAAAGATGCATAATTAATTTAATAGGGAACTCAGTTAAATTTACTAATAGAGGTGGGCTAATAGAAATAAGAATATTTGATAACGGTGATACCATATCTATATCTGTAAGAGACACTGGAGTTGGCATAGATAAACAGAATCATGAAAGTATATTTAATAGATTTTCTCAAGCTTATGATAAATCGTCAGAAGAACATGGTGGAAGTGGTCTTGGGTTAACACTTACAATGCAATTAATAAAACTTCATAAAGGAACTATTGAATTGAAAAGCGAATTAGGAAAAGGAAGTGAATTTATAATAACGTTGCCAATTTATCAATAATTTTCAATATGTGAAAATTAGAAAAATTGGAAATGAGATATAATTCTGAAAAATATAATATGTATTGACTTGAAAGTTTAAAAGATGCATAATAATACATATATTAAAAAGTAAATAATTAAGATAGAGGAGCAAAATTTAAGAGTATTATTATGGAGACAAGCACGATGAAGTAATAAAAAAGGAAATTTTGCCGAAGTTAATAGCGGATGCTTTAAGGCTATTAGCTGGTTTTATATAGAATATATGTAAAACTGTCACAAAATATTTTGTGGAGGGCTATTACTTTATAAACTTTGAAGATTATTTTTTAAAAGAATTCGAAGCCATAAGTATATGCTTATGGTTTTTTGTTTTTTAGAATATGAATAATTATTCAGTTTATTCAATGTGGATGTATCTTGGTTAATTACTTATGGGAATTAATAATTGAGCAGTTATTATGGATTACCTAATAAAATGCCCATAAGGAGGAAAGTAATGCAAAACAATGAAGAGTTACAAAGAGGTTTAAAATCACGACATCTAAACATGATTGCAATGGGAGGTGCCATAGGTACAGGTATATTTCTTGCAATGGGAGATACCATACATAAGGCAGGTCCAGGAGGCGCACTAATAGCGTATGGGTTAATTGGCGTTATGGTATATTTTTTAATTACTAGTTTGGGGGAAATGGCTACATATATGCCTATATCTGGTTCCTTTAGTGCTTATGCAACAAAATTTATAGATCCATCATTGGGATTTGCACTTGGTTGGAATTATTGGTATAACTGGGCAATAACGATAGCAGCAGAAATGGTAGCTGGTGGGTTGATAATGAAATATTGGTTTCCAGATGTAAAGCCAGTTATATGGAGTATTATATTTTTAACTATAATAGTAGGATTGAACTTGTTATCTTCTAAAGCTTTTGGAGAATCAGAATATTGGTTTGCTAGTATAAAAATTGTTACAGTAATAATATTTTTGATAATTGGAGTTTTAACTATTTTAGGAGTAATAGGTGGGGAAAGGATAGGATTTGAAAACTTTACTTCAAATGGAGGGCCTTTTGTTGGAGGTAAAAATTCAATATTTATGATTTTTTTATTGGCTGGATTTGCATTTCAAGGAACAGAACTTGTTGGGGTCGCAGCAGCTGAAAGTGAAAATCCAGAGAAAACTATACCTAAGGCAGTAAGTACTATATTTTGGAGAATATTAATATTTTATTTAGGAACTATTGTTATTATTGGAGCTATAATACCTTATACTGAATTAGGAGTAGAACAAAGTGCTTTTACTGTTGTTTTTGAAAGAGCAGGAATACCTATGGCTGCATCAATAATGAATGCTGTAATTTTAACATCAATATTATCAGCAGGAAATTCAGGAATGTATGCATCAAGTAGAATGTTACATGCTATGGCTAAGGATGGAATGGCACCAAAAGCTTTTGCAAAAACTAATTCAAAAGGAGTTCCTGTTAATGCTATAGTATTAACTACTGCTATTGCATCAATATGTTTTTTAACAGGAGCTTTTGCAGAAAATACAGTTTATGTATGGTTAGTAGCAGCATCAGGATTAGCCGGATTTATAGCTTGGGTAGGCATTGCACTTTGTCACTATAGGTTTAGAAAAGCCTATATAGCACAAGATAAAAAATTATCTGATTTAAAATATAAAGCTAAATTATATCCACTAGGGCCAATTATTGCATTGGTAATGTGTGTAATAATAATAATAGGACAAGGATATAGCTATTTAAGTGGGGATACAATAGATTGGCAAGGCTTGATAGCATCTTATATTGGATTACCATTATTCCTAATTTTATACGTTGGATATAAAATTAAAAATAAGACTAAAGTAATAAAATTAGAAGATGTTGATTTGATATATAATGAAAAAGAGGAAAATAATAATAAAATAGCATAATTAAAAAGTAAAAAAATTTTAAAAATTATCTTTTAAAATTTAACAATAATAATGCAGTATATAAAGTAGATAGTGGAGAATTAAATAAAATTGAACAGATATTTTATTTAAAATTATGTTAATTTTATCGTTGAAAGATAAACCAAAGATACTCTTCACTATCTATTAATTACATGTAATATTTAAATTTTTCTTTAATATATATGTAAATGAAATTGTGTTATGGGCAAGATATCCTTCAAAAAATATGTAGAATGATAGTATAACAGCTATGAAATAATGTGATTTAATGGTATTATTATACTAATAATAAATTATAAATTCTAAATATTTTGATTAAAATGATAAAGGAATTTAATTTATCTAAAAAAATTATATAGTTATACGTAAGGCATATTATTGAAAAAACATAATATGTTTTGACAAGGCTTTAAATAGGGGGTTGTGGGAATATGCGAAGAAGTTATCCTTGTATAGAAGTAGATTTGAATAAGTTAGCACATAATTGCAAGACAATTTTGAAATTATGCAATAATCAAGGAATAGAAGTAGTTGCTATAACAAAAGGGTTTTGTGCAAAAAAGCCTATAGTTAATGCTATGGTTGAAGCTGGAATTAAAACAATAGGAGATGCAAGAATTCAGAACTTGAGGGGTGTCACTGAGCTAAATTGTGAAAAATATTTAGTAAGAATACCCATGGAAAGTGATGCAGTTAATGTTGTTAAATATTCTGATGTAAGTTTAAATTCTGAATTAAAGGTCATAGAGAAATTATCAAAAGCAGCAAAAAGAGCAAAAAAAACACACAATATTATACTTATGATAGATTTAGGAGATTTAAGAGAAGGTGTATTAGAATTAGATTTATTAGATACAGTTAAAGAAATATTAAAGCTTCCTAATATAAAACTAATAGGTGTTGGAACTAATTTAACTTGTTATGGTGGCGTATTGCCAGATGAAGATAATCTTAGTAAGTTAGTTGAGTTAAGGGACAAGCTAGAAAAAATATTAGACATTGAACTTCCAATAATATCAGGGGGAAATTCTAGTAGTTTATATATGGTTATAAATGGTCAGATACCTAATGGAATAAATCAACTTAGAATAGGTGAAGGCATTATATTAGGGACAGAGTCATCTTTTGCAAATAAGATTGATAATACTTTCCAAGATGTGTTTACATTAAAAGGAGAGATAGTAGAAATAAAAAATAAACCGTCTGTTCCTAAGGGGACTATAGGATTAAATGCTTTTGGTGAAGAACCACATTTTGAAGATGTAGGTATTATGAAAAGAGCTATATTAGCTATAGGAAGGCAAGATATAAAGGTAGATGCTATGAGCCCTAGGGATGAAAAAATAAAGATTTTAGGAGCAAGTAGTGATCATTTAATATTAGATTTGACTGAAAATATGAAAGATTATAGGGTTGGGGATATAGTGGATTTTGATGTTAAGTATGGATGTTTACTTCAAGCTATGACATCACCATATATAAGCAAGTACTATAAGCATAGGTAATATGAGATGATATCTCAAGATAGAATTTATCTTGAGATATTTTTTATTTTACAACAAAATTTATAAATAGATAAGGTAAATATATAAAGAAAAATATAACTGTAATTGAACATTTTTGAAAAAAGTATATGTGTGATATAATAAAATCAGAAAATTTAGAGAAAAGGGGGATGAGTTTATTTATAAACTCAAGTTTATATGAAGTTATTAGTAAGAGATAAATTTCCTAAAATGAATGTTGTTACTACAAAAGGGAAGATGAATTTGCCAGATGATTTTAGTGGAAAATGGTTTGTGCTTTTTAGTCACCCATCAGATTTTACTCCTGTTTGCACAACAGAATTTGTAGCATTTCAAGAAAAGATAGAGAAGTTTAAAATGTTGAATACTGAACTTGTAGGGTTAAGTGTTGATACCATCGAAGAACATAAAAATTGGATTTTATGGATAAAAGAAAATTTAAATGTAGAGATTGAATTTCCAATAATAGATGATAGCAATAAAGAAATATCTAAACAATTAGGAATGATAAGAGATGAACAAAAGGACACAACAACAGCGAGATCAGTAGTTATAGTAGATTTTAAAGGCACTGTAAGAACTATATTAGAATATCCTAAAGAAATTGGTAGAAATATAGATGAAATAATAAGAATAGTTAAAAGTTTACAAATAGCTAGTGAAAAGCATTTATTTACACCAGCAAATTGGCCAAATAATAAGATTATAGGAAATAAAGTTTTAATTGGAGGTAGTGAAGAAGTTACAGAGGAGAGAATTAAAGAAGAAAATATATGTAAGCTATCTTCGTGGTTTATGTATAAGAGTTTAGATGATTAAAATAAGCTTTACTAGTGATTGAAAAAGTAGTATAACAAATATATACTATGAGGAATAAAGGAAGAAAGTATTTTTTATGGATAAGTTATATAAAGATAATTTATAAATACTTAAAATAAAAAACTTAATTAATCTAAGGAAAAATAGTAAATAGCATATATATGCTTTAGGAGATGTACTTAAAATGGATAGAAAAACCTTAAGATATTTTAAAATAGCATTCAACTTTGAAATACCTTTATTTATGATATGTATGTTAATTTCTGCTTATAAGCAATCGATATTTTGGATGTTATTTTTTCTAATAGTAATTATCATAGATATTTTTGCTCTTAGATTTGTAGAAAAGAAGCTGAAATAATATAAAAAGCAGTGTTCTATAACCAAATAGGACACTGCTTTTTATGTTGCTTAAAAATTACAAGACTTTACATTCTAAAGCTTCAGCGGCATTATACGAACTTCTAACTAAAGGAGCTGATGCTATATAACGAAACCCCATTTTCATACCTATGTCTTTGAATTTGTTAAATTTATCTGGATGAACATATTCTACCAATTCAACATGGTTTTTAGAGGGTTGAAGGTATTGACCGATTGTAACAATATCACATTCATAAGATTTTAAATCTTTTAATAAAGATATTACCTCATCATC
The DNA here is from genome assembly GCF_054767855.1 of Clostridium sp. CTA-19. Lineage (NCBI taxonomy): Bacteria > Bacillati > Bacillota > Clostridia > Eubacteriales > Clostridiaceae > Clostridium > Clostridium sp. CTA-19. The sequence continues at coordinate 28,382 of NZ_BAAABH010000015.1, forward strand.
ATTTTCACCTAAACCTAGCATAAAACCAGATTTAGTTAAAATATTAGGATCTAATTTTTTTACCATTTTTAAAAGTTCTAAAGAACGTGAATAAATTGCTTGAGGTCTTACAGTATTATATAAACTTGGAACAGTTTCTATATTATGATTTAAAATTTCAGGCTTTGCATCTGTAATTGTTTTCAATCCGTTCCAATTTCCTCTTAAATCAGGTATAAGAACTTCAATTGTAGTAGATGGATTAAGCTTTCGAATACATTTTATGACATTAGCAAAGTGAGAAGCTCCACCATCAACTAAATCATCTCTAGTTACAGAAGTTATAACTGCATGTTTTAAATTAAGTTTTTGAATAGCTTCTGCTATATGCATAGGCTCAAGAGGATCTACATCTGATGGAGTTCCAGATGTTACATTACAAAATCTACAATTTCTAGTGCAGGTATTACCTAAAATCATAAATGTTGCAGTTCCTTTATTATGACATTCTAATCTATTTGGGCAATTAGCTTCTGTGCATACAGTATTTAAAGATAATGAACGGGTTAAAGCTTGTACTTTTTTAAAATTATCACTATGTTCTAATTTTACTTTTAACCAATCTGGTTTTCTTTTATACATAAAAATACCTCCACAACTTAATATAATAATTGTTATACTAAAACATAAGATTAATTAAATCTTTATTCGATATACCTTTTATATAATCTTCTATATTAAATGAGTTTAGTACAGTACTTAATATAGTTGGATTATACGGTTTGTCAATAAGTTTGCTTTCTAGATATTCAATATTTCTTGTGAAGAAAAAGTCTCCATAAAACTTTAAATCTTTAATAATTCCTTTTTCAATATTAAAATTAACTTCAATAGTTCCCCCACTAAATCTTTTTTCTTTTGAGTATTTATATTTAGAGTTTTTACCAAAATTCCATTCATGTGTGGCAAAACGTGTATTCATAATATTATTAATTTCTTTTAAAGCTGTATCATCAAAAAAATATAGTTTTTTTTCATTAAATTCATTCATAACAAAATTTAATACATAGTTTTTAAAATTAAGCACAGTCATATTTTCTTTAAGGTAATCAGAAATATTAGTAACTCTTGATTTAACTGAAGATACACTTTTATGCTTAAATTTTAAAGGATTTACCTTTAAAGCTGAAGATAAGTTTACTATAGAGCTTGAAAACAAAAGTGTACCATGATGAAGAACTTTGTTTTTATAATAATATTGAGCATTACCTGAAAATTTTTTTTCATCTATAACCAAATCATTTCTTCCTGAAAATTTAGCATCTATCCCTAGACTATGAAGAGATTTAATTATAGGAAGAGTGAATTTTTTAAAGTTAGAACTAACATCACCAGTATTTTGAGAAATAAAAGAAAAATTTATGTTTCCTAAATCATTGAAAACTGCACCACCACCAGTAAGTCTTCGAACTACTTTAATATTATTATTACTTACATAATCTTCATTTATTTCAGCAAATGCGTTTTGATTTCTACCAATAAGTATGCAAGGCTCATTTTGCCATAACATAAAACAATCATTATCTAAAGTTTTTAAAATATATTCTTCAGCAGAATGATTAAAATATGGGTTTATGTTATTGTGATTTATAAATATCATTATTTAGCAACCTTTCTTTTTTAGTTATGTATAAAATAAAAAAGAAAGAGAAAATTTATACTCTTTCTTTTTTATTTAAAACTAAATAATTAAGAATAAATAATATTAGTTTTGTTTAGTTTCTTCTTTTTTATTTGTATCTTTATCTTTGTTTGCATTTGCATCCTTAGTGTCATCTTTTTTAGTGTCATCTTTTTTATTAGTGTCTTCTACCTTTGTGTTATTTCCTTCAGTTTTGTTCTCAGTAGCGTTGTTTCCACCACAAGCAACTAAAGATAATGTTAACATTACTGATAATACGATTGAAAGAACTTTTTTCATTTTAAAATCCTCCTAAGATTAAATACATATTTTTAACTTCGATTATTATTATACTCCTAAAATTTAACAAAATAAATACAAAATTCAAAAAAAACACAATATTTAATCAATAAAAAGTTGTTTTGAGAAAAAGTAAAATCTATTTCAAAAATATCCTTTAAATATAAATAAATTCAAGAATATTAAAAGAAAAATAATACAATAAATGGTAAAAACTATTGACATATGTAATAAAAAACAAAAATATAAGTTAAAAAGTTAGAAATAAAAAACCTTTAAATAAAAAATATTATTTAAAGGTATATTAAAACAATTATATATGGAATTTTTTTCTAAATTTTTCTTTATATTGTTCTGGTAATTTATAATGTATGTATAATAAAGCAATAGATAAAGGAAATCCTATAAAGGCAATTATTATTGACCAAGTTAATATTATAAATTCTTTATAGTTTAGACATATTAGTGTGTCAATGGCTAAAGAATATAAAGTTAAAAGAAAAATAATATATGCAGCTATATTAAATCCTGGATTTCTACTTATTCTAATTAATTTTACAAGAGACAGTATAAATATTGTAGCTAAGAAAATACAAGGTAATCCAAAAGTAATAGACCAATATAGTTCACCATCAACAATATCTAATAAAAGAATTAAAAAAAAAGTATTAGTGGCCATTGATTTTATAAATTTATCTAAAGATAAGTTAGTTTTAAGTATTATATATAAGTAAATTATTCCAGATAAAATACTTACAGTGCTATATCTTGACCAAGTAATAGTTTTAGAAAAATATATGTTTTGCAGAGTAGCTATAAATATACCACATATAGAAATAGCTAATAATACTGAAAATATTACTTTTTTAAGTTGCTCATGCTTTGAAGAATAAATGTTAGTAGCATTAGGAAATTTATTTTCTTCTTCAATTTGAATATCTGGAATTATATTTGGTATAGAGAATTCACAAAGAGGACACTCTTTTAAAGTATACTCTACTTCTACACCACATTTTGGACAATAAGGCATAAAAGAAAATACCTCCTTTAATCTTATTTATGTATAAAGTTGTTATTTGTTTCAATTTTAGAAACTATACCCATTTTACGTAGTTTCCTAAAAAAAAGTTTTTCTATAGTTTTATCGTAAGTTACTTTTCCAAAAGTTATATAAAGATTGTCTTTATAACTAGCCATAACAATTTTTATTTTATTACCTTCACTAGGAGGAGGATATGCTTCAAAACGCTCTATAAGTGGTTCAAGCTCTTTAGGCATAGTTATCTTACCAACATTAGATATTCCACTGGTGTAACTACCTTCACCAAGTCTGCTATAAGCAATAGGCAATACTAAATTCTTAATAAAAAGAGGTGTAGAACGATTTAAAAAACTTAACTCACTTTTAATATTTTTGGTTATTTGCTGATCAATAAAACGTTTGTGAGTTTTTTCTTTCATATATTGATGAACATAAGCTAATATTTCATCAAAACTATAATCTAAAAGTCTAGGATCTATCATAGGAGTTACAGATATAAAAAAGTTTCTAAGTGTTTTTGAATCATATAATTTTCTTAAACTAACTGGTACATTTAAAATTATTGGATTCAATTTTATTTTAGGATTTTCCTTTTTTAACTCCTTTATGTAATCTAATATAGTATCAAAATAAACCGCTATGATAAATTCTGTAAGGGTTACACCATGGCTTTTGGAAATTTCTAATATGTTTTTAACAGGGAGTATTCCTGTTACTATATGGTATACTCCTTTAGTATCTAAAGGCATAGGAAAATGAAATGCCTTTGGTAATCTATAAGGTGGTGGCGTAGTCTTATTAAGGTATCTTTTGAAGGAGTCTTCAAACTCTTCTTCTTTTGGAACATCATTATAATTAAAAAAAGATGTATCTTCATCTATAAAATTTATTTTTTTAAGTTTAAAATATTCTTTTAAAAGGCTTTGTAAAAATATTATTCCACCGGTACCATCTGTTATACTATGTGAAAATTCAACAGAGACTCTTTTTTTATAGTATATTACTCTAAAAGGAAAGGTACCCTTTTTTTTAAGCTCTAAACGAATACAAGGATAGTATTTTTCTTCTTCAACCTTTGGTGTTTTTTTTGTATGATCAAAATAATACCAAAACAATCCTGGTCTTAAATTTACTTGAAAATAAGGGAAACGTTTAATAACTAGATTTAAGGCTTGTTGAAGCAAAGTAGAATCTACATATTCTGTTAAGGTTGAAGAAATTCTAAAGATTGTACTTACCCTCCAAGACATTATGGAAGGGTATAATTTTCCTGCATTATCTAAAGGGTACCAGTTTGATTTTGATTTTTTTTTCATAAATAAACCTCTTTCAATAAACCCAAATTTAAAACTAATTTAATTATAGCATCAATCATTTAAATAGTAGATTAATTTTTCAAAAAATTAAGTTTTAAATGACTTTTTATGCTATAAATAATTAATAATATTATTTATAGTATATCGATTTAATTGGAATTTAATTATATATGAAGTTTTTTCTTCAATTTAATTTTATATTCAACAGGTAATTTATGATGTATATATATAAGCACTAAGCCTAGAGGTAATAAAACTATAGTCACTAATAAAGACCATCTTAATTTAAATAAGTTATATAAAGTTAAAGATACAAAACCATCAATTCCAATACAATACAAGGATAAGGCAATTAAAGTGTATCCCGCTACATTAAAATATTTATGCTTAGCAATTCTAAAAACTTCATAGCATATGGATAAAAGACATATAGTCATTACTATAAAAGGAAGTCCTAATTTTATAGACCAAGATAACTTACCATCAAAAATATCTAATAATAATATTAATATAAAAGTATTTAAACCAAATCCTATTATAAAATTTTTAAACTTCCATTGTAAATCTAGCATTAGATAAAAATAAAACATAGCTGCAACTATACAAACTGTAGAGTATTTTGACCAAGTAAGTTTTCCAGAAATATAAAAATTACAAAATAAGGTTATAAACATGCTACATATACAAAATGCTTTAATTATAGAAAAAAGTATTTTTTTAAATTCTTTAACTTTTTTATTATAAATATTAATTGCATTAGGAAAACTATCAGAAAAACTTTCTGAAGAATTTGTATCTATGTAAGGTAAAGAAAACTTACATAGAGGACATTTTTTCGCATTAGAGTTAACTTCCACACCACATTTAGGACAATAAGACAACTATTAACACCTCCAGTAAATCTTAATATAGAAATATATATTCATATTAATTAGTTTCTATTTTTATAGGTATGCCCATTTTTCTAAGTTTATTAAAAAATATTCTTTCAATATTTGAATCTGTGGTTACTTTCCCAAAAGTTATATAAAGAGTTTTTTTGAAACTTAATAAAACAAGTTTAATTTTATTACCTTCACTTGGTGGAGGATATGCCTCAAATTTCTCTATATAAGGATACAGTTCCTTAGGAATAGTTATTTTACCTAAATTGGAAAGGCCACTGGTATAATGTCCCTCAGCAAAGGTGCTATAAGCAATAGGTAAAAATAAATTTTTAAATATAAGAGGAACTGCTCTATTTAAAAAGAAAAGTTCTGTTTTAACATTTTTGCTAATATGTTGATTAATCTGTTTTTTATCAGTATTAATATACATATAACTTTTAATATAGGTTAAAAGCTCATCAAAAGTATATTCACCTAATCTTGGATCAATCATTGGTGTTATAGAAATAAAAAAATTTCTAAGAGTTTTAGAATTATAAATTTTTCTAAGATTTACTGGTACATTTAGTATTATAGGTGATTTTTTAAATGGTAAATCAAATCTTTCTAACAATTTAATATAATCTAGTATTGTATCAAAATATACTGCTAAGAAAAATTCTGTAACAGTGGCATTTTTAGATTTGCAAATACTAAGTACTTTGTCTAAAGGAAGAGAACCTGTAACTATATAATATATACCTTTAGAGTCTAGCTCCATAGGGAAATGGAAAGCAAAAGGTAGTGGTGATGGACTAGGTATATCTGGATTAAAATGTTTTTTAAAGGAATCTTCAAAAAATAAATTAGAAGAGTAATTATTGATTTCCTTTGTTTCTTTTATAATGTTTTTAAAATAAAAATATTCATATAGTAAATTTTTCATAAATATTAATGCGCCATGACCATCAGTAATACAATGAGAAAATTCTAAAGAAATTTTTTTGTTATAATATAAAATTTTAAAGGGAAAGTTACCTTTCTTTTTAAGTTCCATTCCAGTGCAAGGATAATAGGTTTCTTTTTCAATTGTAGGAAAAAAGTTTACATAGTCAAAATAATACCAAAATAATCCTGGCTTTAAGTTGACTTTAAAAAAAGGAAATTTATTGATTGTTTTGTTTAAAGCCCTTTGTAATATTTTTGGTTCTATATCAACAGTTAAAGTAGCAGAAATTCTAAAAACAGTAGTAACCCTCCAAGACATTATTGAGGGATATAATTTGCCTGCATTATCAAGAACGTACCAGTCGAATTTATTATTATTCATAATTACCTCATAAAAAAATACTTAAGCATATTTAAAAAATAACAAGTGATACTAGACTAATTTCCTTATGCTACATCAATAAAATTCGCTGTCATACAGAAAATATAGTGTAACAATTTTAACTTGATATTTTTGTATGCTTTATATAAATATTCATATTATAAAAATAATAAAAAAAGTACTATTAAATTTTAATGGCAAAATACAAAAAAAGGAGTCTCATCATTTAGAGATACTCCCTTTGAAATTTTATTTTTTACTAAAATGCCCAGTTCCCATTTTTAAATATATAAAATTCTTCATCTTCTTTAGTTATTCCAATTATATCAAGATCACTTGATCCTATCATAAAGTCAACATGAGTTAAAGAGGTATTACCACCAGCATTTTTAAATTCTTCTTCGGACATTTCAGTACCATTTTCTAAACATGTAGGATAACCATTTCCAAATGCTAAATGACATGAAGCATTTTCATCAAATAATGTATTATAAAATACTGTATTTGAATTAGAAATTGGAGAATCAAAAGGAACTAATGCAACTTCACCTAAATAACGAGCACCTTCATCTGTATCTAATAATTTTTTTAATGTCTCATAACCTTCTTTTGCTGTAAAATCAACAACTTTTCCATCTTTAAAAGTTAAAGCAAAATCATTAATTAAGTTTCCACCATAATTAAGAGGTTTAGTACTAGTTACAGTTCCATTAACACCTGTTTTAAGCGGTAGCGTAAAAACTTCTTCAGTTGGCATATTAGCAACAAAAAAAGTGTTTTTACCATTGTATTCTCCGCCACCAGACCAAATGTGATTTTCAGGAAGTTCTACAGTAAGGTTGGTGATGCTTGATTTATAATGTAATTTTTTGAATTTCTTTTCATTTAGAAATGCTGTACTTTTTTCAAGAGTTTTTAGGTGTTCATTCCAAGCAGCAACAGGATTATTTTTATCAACTCTTACTATTTTAAATATAGCTTCCCATAATTTTTCAACAGCTTCTTTTGGTGAAACTTCAGGAAATACTTTTTTAGCCCATGCTTCTGTAGGAACAGACACTACATTCCATGCAACAGTGCTACTCATAGTATATTCTCTAAAAGCTTTAGTAGCTAATGAACGGGCTTTGCTAGCAGACGCTATTCTAGAAGGGTCTACAGGTTTTAAAATTTCAGGATCTTGTGCGTATATACTTAAAAATGCAGCATTATTTTTTGCTAAATCTTCAAGTTCATCAGCTTCAAATTTAGAAAATTCGTTAAATACTTCTTCTGGAGCATTTAAAAATTTTATTAAAGATGCTTTTTCATCATTCCATTTAATTATAACATTTCTAGCACCATGTTTATAAGCAGACTCAGATATAGCTCTTGCAAATTCAGCACATTCAATAGGGGAATTAACAACTAAAGTTTGATTTTTTTGTATGTTTATGCCAACACAAACTGCAAGATCTGCATATTTCATTAATGTTTCTTGGAAATTATTCATTTTATATTCCTCCTAAATAAATTATATTTCAATTATATTTTTTATAAAATACATTAATTATAATATATTAACAACATATTAGCAAAAAAATTTGAATAATCAATATTTTTATTAATAAGGTATTTATAAAAAAATAGGAATGGACATATATCCATTCCTATTTTAAATAAAACTTTATAATTTATTCATATATTTTAAAACAGCTTTTATAGTTTCATATCTATCGCTGCCTTCTAATCTAATATCACCTTTAGTTTTTACACCACCACCAACTACAAAGATTTTTTCAGCAGGCATTGTAGTGGCGTTATAATTACTTTCTCTTACTACAGGAGAAAGTAGAAAATCAGCTAAATATTCTGCAGCTCTTTTATCTATATCATTATTATATATAATTAAATTTTTCACTTTATTCACCTCAGGTATTGGTGTAGAGTTTTGTATTGTAGGATCAATTCCATTTGCTATAGCAAAACCTAATTTATCTTCACTAAATTTTTTATACAATTCAACATCTTTTGTTGCTTCACAGAAAAAACATTCTATTATCATGGCTTCCATAGAAGTGGAATTGAGCTCTGCAAGCTCAGTTGAAAATTTAATGCCTCTATTAATAAAGCCAAGTTTTTGAAAATTACTTAAGATTCTATTAGCTTTATCTTTAGTAGCTTGGCTACAATTTGGATAAACCCAAATTTCTGAACCAATAGCCCCGTTGTATGAATCGTATGCTTTATTTAAATGAATAGAATAGAAAAAATCTACATTTGATGAATTAGCTTTATTTATACCCCACATTAATTCTACACTAGCATCATTCATATTCCCAGGATAACAATCTATAAATTGATGAGATTTTTCCAAATATTTTTTAGAATATAAGAATATCTTTCTAGCCTCAGTAGTTTCATCAATTATACCACTAGCACCTGGAGCCAATGGGTTATGACCAGATCTTCCCCCGATTTTCATAATTTGCACCTCTTTTATATGAGTACATTTTGTATATAAGATACTTTACATAATATAATATGATAATACATTTATGTTAGTGTATAATTTATGGCTTAAAATAATAAATTTAATTAAATTTATATTATATAAATGAAAATGTACTATCTCAAAATAATAAAATCTATTTTAAGATAGTACATTAAAAACTATTCTATAACTACTAATTCTTTATTAAATTCATTTAATATTTCACAACCATCTTCTGTAACTAGAACTAAATCTTCTATTCTCACTCCAACTTCACCTGGAATATATATTCCAGGTTCAATTGAAAATATCATTCCTGGTTGAACAGCATCAGTGTTAACAGAAGAGACATCACCAAGGTCATGAACTTCAAGTCCAATTGAATGACCAGTTCTATGAGTAAAGTATTTTCCATAACCTTTAGAATCAATATAATCTCTAGCAGCCTTATCTATATCACAAAATCTTACTCCAGGTTTAATTATTGATATAGCTTTTTTATTAGCTTCAAGTACTGTTTCAAATACTTCTTTAGATTTTTGTGGTACATTCTTATAAAATACAGTTCTTGTCATGTCAGAACAATAGGAATCTTTTACACATCCCATATCTATAATTATGGAATCTCCCTCTTTAACCATAGAATTATCATTACCATGATGTGGATCTGCGCCATTTGCTCCATAAGCTATTATAGGGTCAAATGAAAAACCTTCAGCTCCAAGATTTTCATATATTTCCAAAAGCTTTGAAGCCATTTGCTTTTCGCTAAGTCCATCTTTTATATAAGTTTGTATTTTTTTCATAGCCATATCGTTAATTTTAGAAGATGCTCTCATTAGGTCTCTTTCTTCATCATCTTTAAACATTCTACAAGTATCAATTATTATAGAACCATTTACTATGTTAGAATCGCCTTTAAGCTCCATAAGTCTTAAAAGGAAACGAGCAGGCCAATTTTTGTCAACACCTAAAGTTTTATCTTTGTCTATGTAGTTATTTATTATTTCTACAGCATCATTATTATCGTCAAACCAAACTTTTTCAACACCTAAGTCTTCATGTACAGGGAATAGTTTATTTATAAATAGTCTATGATCCCCATTAATATTTAAATATAGTGCTAACAATCTTTCACCAGGATGAATCCACTTTCCAGTTAAGTAAAAAATAGCTGCTGGGTCAGATATTAGCAGTTGAGTTATTTTCCTATCATTCATTCCTTCTATAACTTTGTTAAGTCTATTTTGTTTCAAAATAATCTCCTCCAATACACTTATATTAAATTAAAATTTAATTAAATCTAGATAATCATATGGTGTTGTAAGTTTTGAAAAGAATAATTTAGCAAGTAAACTTGCAACCCTATATATAGTAATTGTAATATATATTCAATTAAAAATATACAAATAAATTAAAGTTTTATTAATAAGGTTAATAAAACTTTAATTTATTTGTGCATTTTATAGAGTTTCAAGTTGATTCTTAAAATTGTTCATTTCAAAACTTGGATACCTAAAATAGTGAGACATGCTCAGAATTACTTAAATTCAACACCGTATTTTGTATGAAAATATTTTAAGGTTATTGAATAAATTCAAATTGGAAATTGTTCCTCTATATAGGATTCCAAGTTGACTTTCAAAATTATCCATTCCAGAACTTGGATACCTAAAATAGTGAGACATGCTCCGAATTACTCAAATTCAACACTGTATTTTGTATGAAAATATTTTAAGGTTATTGAATAAATTTAAATTGGAGCTTGTTTCACTATATCTCTAAAAAATATAAGATAAATATATAGGCTGAAATAATTTACAAAATTCACATGTTGTTTACAATATATTAACAAACATATAGTATACTAATGTAAATGATTACAAAATATTTACATTAGTTTGTAAAATAACCAAATTTATTTAATAGTTAGAAGGGAGTGCATTTTAATGGTAAATGACAATTATATGAAAGATTTAATTAACTCTAATGATTTTATTGTTAGATGTGCAGCATTAAGTTATTTTAATGAGAGTTACTCTAGGGATAGTGAGGTTATTGATAGGGTTATTGATGCCGTAAGAAAGTATGACGATTCTTTTGAAAGAAATTATTTAATGGCTAATTGTGAAAATTTAAATATTAACGAAACTCAAATTAATAAACTAATGAATTTAGATTATGGTGAAGATATATATTTTAAAAATAACATAGTGACATTAACAATTAAACAAGGAATTGATGTTATAGAAAGTTTTTATGATAAAATACAAGAAAAAAAATTTTTTATTAATAAGGATAATAGTTTGGAATTGTTTGAGCATTATAATAAATTAAAAACTTTAGATGAATGTTCAACTGAAAACTTATTAAAACAATTAAAAGATTTGGCAAAGAACAATGAAGAAAGAAAAGAAAATGATTTTGATTATGATAAAGGAATAAATATAGGTAAAATTTTAAGTGATAGAGAAGATTTAAATTTGGATTATATTATCAAGGAATTAAAAAATGAAAATAGCAAGTATTATGTAATTTATTTAGTTTATATATTAGGTGAATTAAGGGATAAAAGTTGTATAGATATTTTAATTTCAAAATTAAAAGAAAATGATGATTTAACTAACGAAGTTATAGGAGAAGCTTTAAGTAAAATTGGTGGAGATACAGTTATACAAGCTGTTTATAAAAAAATGTTAGAATGTAATAATACTTCAATTAGGCTATATGTTTCCATGGTATTTGAGAGTATTAAAACAGATTTTTCAGCAGAAACATGTTTTAAATTGCTTGAAAAAGAAAATACAAAAACCATGAGAGGAGTATTAGCATCAGCATTATGTAAAAGTTATGAAGTTAAATATATTGATTATATAGCTGATATTGTTAAAAATGAAAACTATAATAAAAGTATATTAAATTTAAAAAGAGAGTTATTAGCTACTGCAAAAATAAATAATGTTAAACTTAAAAATATGGATTGCTTACAGCGTCGAGTGGAATATAAATTAGATGATTTAAAAGATGTTAATTTAAGTTTATAATTAAAATTGTTATAATTTGGATGTTTCAAAATAAAATTAGATTTTATTTTGAAACATCCTTTTTTATTTTAATTTAAATTAAAACTGTGGAATCTTATAACATATATAAATAAAAAAATATAGGTATAATTTATATTTCTATAATATATATAAATATAGGGAAACAAGCTCCAATTTAGATTTATTCAACAACCTTAAAATATTTTCATACAAAATACAGTGTTGAATTTGAGTTATTCAGAGCATGTCTCAATGTTTTTGGTATCCAAGTTTTGGAACCCTATAATAAATCTAATAATTTGATATAAGTAAATAAAATTTTCTAAAAGGGCTAAGTAGGCATTAAAAAACATTTTAAGTGAATTTAGAAAGGAAAGTATAGATTGAAAATCTATTTTATTGGGAGATGAGGTTTTGTATTTTTTAGGTATAGATGGAGGGGGAAGTAAAACAAAAGCAGTATTATGCGATGAACATGGAAAAATGAAATATACGATGTATAAAGGAAGTTTAAATTATTATCAAATAGGAAAACATGGTATAAAAACAGTACTACATCAGTTGTTGGAAGAGATTCTATGTAATGTAAATGATATAAAGAGAGATGATATTGTTGTAGGTTTAGGAATACCAAGTTATAAGGAGGTATTCAATATAACGAAGATTATAGATCAAATAGTTAAAGATGAGTTTTATTGCGTTAAAAAATATATAGTTGAAAATGATGGAGTAATAAGTATTAATGGATCTCTTGCTGGAAAAGAGGGTATTCATATTGTAAGTGGAACTGGTTCTATCGGTATTTCCTTAAATGAAGATAGAGTAATAAATCGAGTTGGGGGGTGGGGACCAGTGTTTGGTGACGAAGGCTCAGCCTATTGGATAGGAAAGAAAACTTTAGAGACCTTTTCAAAGCAGTGTGATGGAAGGCATGAAAAGACCATGTTATATTATTTGATTAAAGAATATTTTAATATAAGTAATAATTTTGACATTATAGATTATTTTGGTAACAAATTAATAGATAAAAGAAAGGAAATAGCAAAAATATCTAAATTGTGTTGTGAAGCAGCAATTAGAGGGGATGTGTTCTGTAAAAACATATTTACTGAAGCCGCCTTAGAGTTAAGTATTATTATAAAGGCACTTATTAAAAGTCTGAAAATGGATAAAGAAATACTTTTGTCTTATTCAGGGGGAGTATTTAAATCAGAAAGTTTAATACTTACGCCATTAATGAATAATTTATGCTATGAAAATATTACTTTAGTAAAGCCGATACTATCTCCAGAATTAGGAGCTTGTTTAATGGCTTTTAAAAGTGTTAATAGTGATGGCAATAAGGTCAATGATTTTATTAATAATTTAATGTTATGTAAGCAAAATAAATAGATTGTATATATATAGGAGGAATATATGAAGAGAGCAGGAATTTCATTAGAAAAATTAAAACAAAGAAACTCTTATTATACACTAAAAGAAATATTTCAACAAAGTAAGGCGTGGATGCAAAGTTTATATGATATAGAAAATCAAGCATGTGAAATAAAAGAGTTTTTAAAGAAATTTAATAATAAAGAAACCAGAATAATTTTAACTGGTGCTGGTAGTTCTGCTTTTGCGGGACAAGTCATTGGGCCATATTTAAATAAAAGGTTGAAAAAATCTGTAGAATGTATAGCTACAACAGATATAGTATTAAATCCATTAGAATATTTGTATGAGGATACAGAAACTATAATGGTATCTTTTGCAAGGTCTGGGAATAGCCCTGAAAGTATTGCAGCAGTGGGCATTGCTGAAAAAGTAGTGAAAAATTTAAATCAACTAATTATAACTTGCAATGAAAATGGAAACTTATATAAAAGATTTGAAAATAGTGATGAGGATTTGATTGTATTAATGCCTCAACAATGTAATGATATAGGATTTGCAATGACTAGTAGCTTTACTACAATGCTTTTAACAGCAATTGGAATATTTGATATTAATAATATAGATAATATTGTGGATAGCATTAAATGTTGTATAAATTCAAATGAAAAGTTTATAGAAGATAATATAAATTATATAAAAAATATAGCAATGAAAGATTTTGAAAGAATAGTTTATATAGGAACAGGAGTTTTAAAAGGAATAGCCAGAGAGTCTGGACTTAAAATGCTAGAGCTCACTAATGGAAAGGTAAATTCTAGTTATGATACTGCATTAGGATTTAGACATGGTCCAAAGTCAGTTATAAATGATAAAACGGTAACTGTTTTTTATATTTCAAAAGATAAGTATAAAAGAAAATATGAAATTGATTTATTAAAAGAAATGCATAGTGAAAAGAAAGAAAATATTATAATTGCAGTGGGAGAAGAGTTAAATGAAATAGAAGGATTTTGTGACTATTTATTAAATTTTAATACTCTTATAGAAGATAATTATACTGATATTATACAACCACTACAATATATAATAGTTGGACAACTTTTAGCTTTTTATAAATCATGGAATTTAGGAATAACTGTTGATAATCCTTGTCCAAGTGGAGTGGTTAATAGAGTTGTAAAAGGAGTTAATATATATGAATTTGACTTTGAAAAGTGAGGTTATATAGGGAAATAAGTTCAAAATAAAATTTATTCAATTTTGGGCACCCAAGCTTTGGAATGAGTAATTTTAAAACTTAACTTGGAACCCCATATTTTGAAAAATAAAAAATTAAGTTGAAGGTTTATGAGGTGTTATATGGAATTTATTAATAGTAAGAAGTTGCTTTTAGATGCAAAAAAAAATGGTTATGCTATTCCAGCTTTTAATTTTTATAATATGGAAACACTGCAAAGTATAATAAAAGGATGTGAATTTTTAAAGTCACCAGTAATTTTAGCTATAAGCCCATCAACTATAGAATATTGTGGAAAGGATTATATACTGGGATTAGCCAATAGTGCTATGAAAAAAAGCACTATACCAATGGTATTTCATTTGGACCATCATGAAGGCATAGATGACTTAAAAGAAAGTATAGATTTAGGATTTAAATCTATTATGATAGATGGTTCTAAATTAAATCTAGAAAAAAATATAGCTGTAGTGAAGGAGATAACAGATTATGCACACTTAAAAGGTGTAACTGTTGAAGCAGAACTTGGAAGAGTAGTTATGACTAATGATTTAGAAAAACTAGAAGGAGAAGAATTTTTTACCAATGTAAAAGAATCTATAAAATTTGTTAGTGAAACCAATATAGATTCTTTAGCTATTTCTATTGGAACTGCTCATGGATTATATATAAAAGAGCCCAAATTGAATTTTCAACGATTAAAAGAAATAAAAAGTAATGTAGATATACCACTGGTACTTCATGGTGCATCAGGAATAAATGAAAAAGATATAAGAAAGTCTATATCTTTAGGAATAAATAAAATAAATATAGCAACTGAATTAAAAGTCCCTTTTACAAATGCTATAAAGAATTATTTATTTAAAAATCCTAATTGTATAGATTTAAGAAAATATGTTCCTTATGGCAAAGAAGCAATTTGTAATGTTGTAAAAGAAAAAATAATTCTTTGCAATAGTTATAATAGGATATAGAAGTTATGATAACTATTATAACAATGAATCCTTCAATTGATATTTCTTATTTTATTGATGATTTAGAAATTGGACAAGTTCATAGATGTTTAAAATATTACAAAACACCAGGGGGCAAAGGAATAAATGTTGCAAAGGTTTGTAATGAAATAGGTGAGAAGGTAAGCTGTATAGGTTTTTTAGGTGGAGTGAATGGTAATATAATAAATAATCAATTAAAACATAAAAAAATAAATACAAATTTTGTAAAAATTAATGATAATACAAGGCAATGTATTAATATTATCACTGCTAAGGGAATATCTACAGAAATATTAGAAAGTGGTCCAACTATAACAGTAAGCGATAGAGAAAAGTTTGAAAATGTATTAGAAGCTGAATTGATTAAAAGTGATATATTAGTAGCATCAGGAAGTTTACCTAAAGGGTTACCTGAAAATTATTATAGAAATATAGGAGAAAAATGTAAAGAATATAATGTAAAATTTATTTTAGATACAAGTGGAAAATTTCTTGAATATGGATTGAATAGCAAACCATTTTTCATAAAACCTAATAAGAAAGAATTAGAGCAATTACTTAAAATAAAAATAAATTCAATTGAAGAAGTAATTAATGGCGCTAATATTGTGAAAAGTATGGGAGTAAAAAATGTGGCGGTATCTTTAGGTGAAGAGGGAATGATTTTCGTAGGTGATTTAGGAAATTATTTAGTAAAAATACCTAAGATAAATATAACAAATACTGTTGGTTGTGGTGATGCTGTTGTTGCTGGATTAGCTGTAGGAATTGAAAATAAATATCCTATTGAAGATATCTTAAAATTAGCTAATAGTTGTGGAATAAGCAATGCTATGCATTTAGAAACAGGAAAGGTAGATTACAATATGGTAAATAAAATAAAAAAAGAAATAGATATAATAAGACTTTAGTTTTTCACTTATATAAAATTGTTTTAGCTTTAAATTGAAGATTCTCTAACTATAGAGATACAATCACAGGAATAAATATAAGTCTGAAAATTCCAAATTTATAGTGTTGAAAAGTAATAATGAAAAAATTTAAAATGCTAGTCTGTGAAAATTTCAAAGAAACTCTAAATAGATTTTTATCTGATTTTTATGACTACCCGGAGAAGCGACGTCCTTAAAGAAAAATATTTTATTGGAATAAAGTGGCTTAGCTTTATGCACATGGGGATGCAATCTATAACTTAAATTTATACATCAAATTTTTGTTATCAGTTGAAAAAAAATAAGTACAAATATAGTTAGTTAAGAACCACAACTGTTCACTATTCACTCTTAACTTTTAACTAAAATAATCTGTTAGTTATTAATAGAAATATTAATTTGAGTTTTCTCATTTGATAAATGGATAATTTTAAAAGTCAACTTGGAACCCTATAATACATGGAGGTGCGTTATGAGTAAAGTCATAAAAAAAGGTTATATATACACAATGTATGGATGTATAAGTAAATATGGTGAAAAAATCGAAATACCTAAAAATTGTATAGCTGTGCCAGGATTCATTGATATTCATACTCATGGTGGATTTAATAAAGATGCTATGGACGGTGATGTTGATGGGTTAAAATGTATTTCTAAAGAAAGTTTAAAAAGTGGCACTACATCTTTTTATCCTACAACATTAACAGAAAGTGAAGAAAACATAGAAAAATCCTTAAAGACAATAGATTATTATATGAAAAATTTTAATGATTATGGAGCTGAAATATTAGGAGTTCATTTAGAAGGGCCATTTTTAAATAAAAGTTTTAAAGGAGCTCATGATGAACACTTAATAGTTAATCCTAATATAGAGGATTTTAAAAAATTTGAGGAGGCATGCAAAAATATAAAAATAGTAACTTATGCTATAGAAAATGATATTGACTTTCTATTTACCAAATATCTTAAAAGTAAAAACATAGTTTCTTCAATAGGTCATAGTGATTCTAATTTTGAGAAAATTAGTGAAGCATTAAAAATAAGGGATTTTAATATAACTCACTTTTATAATGGATGTAGTAGTCATAGTCATAGAAATCCAGGGGTAGTTACAGCAGGTTTATATTTTGATAACATCATGATAGAGATGATATGTGATGGGATACATGTAAATAAAGATGTAGTAAAAACAACATTAAAATTAAAAGGTAGTGATAAAATTATATTGATAACAGATTCTATGAGAGCTAGAGGGCTTAAAGATGGAATATATAAATTAGGTGGATTAGATGTTATAAAAAAAGGTAATGAAGCAAGATTAAAATCAGGCAATTTAGCAGGAAGCACAATTTCAATGAATGATGCTTTTAAAAATATAATTAATTACACAAATTGTTCTTTAGAAGATGCTGTGGCGATGACAAGTACTAATGCATCAATAAGATTAGGTATAAATAATAGAAAGGGAACTTTAGATTTAGGAAAAGAAGCTGATATTTGTATATTAGATGAAAATTTAGATGTGATTAGAACATATAAAAAAGGAAAAGTTGTATTTTACAAATAAAGAAATATCATTTATGACATAATTTTGTTTTAACATTGGGGGAATTATAATGAAAAAGGTAAAAGTGGCATTGATAGGTGCCGGGGCAAGAGGTATGTATGCATATGCACCATATGCAAAAGAAAATGAAGAACTTTTAGAATTTGTAGCAGTAGCTGAGCCAAATCATATTAGAAGAAATCAATTTAAAGAAGAATATAAAATAAATGATGAAAATACTTTTTTACACTGGAAAGAATTATTTAAAAAAGAAAGATTGGCAGATGCAATAATAATAGCAAATAATGATGAATCCCATTATGAGCCAACTAAAATAGCTTTAGAAAAAGGTTATAATGTATTATTAGAAAAGCCTATGAGTAATAAGTTAGAAGACATTATAAAACTTGGAGAACTTGCCCAAAAATATAAAAATCAAATATTTATGATATGTCATGTATTAAGATATACACCATTTTTCAGCAAGCTAAAGGCAATTATAGATTCAAAAGAATTAGGTGATTTAGTAAATATACAACATAATGAAAATATAGGTTATTGGCATTTTGCACACAGTTTTACAAGAGGAAATTGGAGGAACAGTAATGAAACTAGTCCATTAATACTTGCAAAAAGTTGTCATGATATGGATATACTTTTATGGTTTTCTAATTCAAACTGTAGAAAAATAGCATCATTCGGTGAGTTATCTCATATGAATAATTCAAATTTAAAAGAAGGAATGGCTGATAGATGTATAGATTGTAAATATAAAGAAGAATGTCCATACTCTGCAGTGAAATTATATTTAGGGGAAAAACCTATATTTAAAACTGTAGTACATCCGGTACCAACAAAAGAAAATTTAAAAGAAGCTTTAAAAAGTGGACCTTATGGAAGATGTGTCTATAAGTGTGATAATAATGTTGTTGACCATATGGTAACTATATTAGAGTTTGAGAATAATATAACAGCAACTTTTAATCTAAGTGCATTTACACAGGATTGTAATAGAACTTTAAAGCTTATGTTTACTAATGGTGAAGTAAGAGCTCATGATGGTAAAAATGTAATAGAAGTTAAGAAATTTACAGAAAATCATTGGAAAACTATAATTCCTGAGGTTGTTGAAAGTGGTCATTTAGGCGGCGATACAAAAATAATGGAGGATTTTATAGCATTAGTAGGAGGTAAAGGTGGTCAAGCAAAAACCCCTGCTATAAAATCTGTAGAGAGCCATGTTATGGCCTTTGCAGCAGAAGAATCTAGGTTAACAGGGAAAGTTGTTAATATGAATGAATTTTGGAATAATAAAATAGAAGGTATATAATCAATATTTAATGTATAAGTTATTTTAATAACTTAAATATAAAAGTGGAGCTGTTGTAAATTTAACTGATATAGGTTAAATTTACAATAGCTCCATTTTTGTGTGAAAGCGAAGCGTATAGTATGAAGCTATTTATTTTAAAATGCGCAAAAAATAATACTTATTTAAAGATTATATTTTTTATATTTGGTAAGAATTAATATGAATAGACTTAATTTATAAGAGGTGAATTTTATGAGATTACCAAAACATATAGGTATAATCCCAGATGGAAACAGGAGATGGGCAGTATCAAATGGTCTTAACAAAGAGGATGGATATGAATCTGGTATAAACCCAGGATTAGCGCTTTTTAAGACTTGCGAGGAATTAGGAATAGAAGAAATTACTTATTATGGATTTACAACGGATAATACTAAAAGACCTGCAAATCAAAAAAAAGCTTTTATAGATGCATGCATAAGTGCTGTAAACATATTGTCAAAAGAAAATGCAGAACTTTTGGTAGTTGGTAATACTGAATCGCCTGTATTTCCAAAAGAACTGGTACCTTTTACTAAAAGAAAAGTTTTTGGAAAAGGTGGAGTAAAAGTAAACTTTTTGGTGAATTATGGATGGGAATGGGATTTAAATGAATTAAAAATAGCAGATATAAATAGAAAAAATATTAATAATAATATTAAATCAAAAGAAGTTTCAAGAATTGATCTTATAATACGTTGGGGTGGAAGACGAAGGCTTAGTGGTTTTTTACCAGTTCAATCTGTATATGCTGATTTTTATGTTATAGATAAATTTTGGCCAGAATTTGAAAAACAACACTTTTTAGATGCATTAAATTGGTATGATACACAAGATGTGACTTTAGGTGGTTAATTTATAAATAAATTCTATTAGTAAGAAGGTTTTTTTATGAGTGAAAAAGTAATAGTTATAGGTGGTGGAATTGGAGGATTAGCAACTGGTTTAAGGCTATTGAAAAATGGTTATGATGTCAAAATTATAGAAAAAGAATGCAGGGTGGGAGGAAAAGTTAATTTATTAAAAGAAAAGAATTTTAAATTTGACTTAACAGCTTCTATATTAATGATTATAGAACCTTATAAGGAGCTAATAGAATATATTGACAAGGATTTTAGTATGTTTTTTAATGTAAAAAGTATAAATCCTATATATAGGGTATTTTCATATGAAAATAAATATTATGATTTTAATAATGAGTTGTATAAACTTATGAATACATTAGAAGATTTTTCACAAAAGGATTCTTATGGATATATTAAATTTTTAGGGGATACATATAAACATTATATAGCTGCAAATAACTATTTTTTATGTGAAAGCCAAATAAATAAATTTAAAATTTTAAAACCTAAAAATATTAAAGTGATAGAAAGCTTGAAAACTAGTAAATGTTCATATCATTATATCAAGAAGTTTATAGATAATAATATACTTACAGAATTTTTAGCTTTTCAAAGTATGTATGTTGGAATATCTCCTTTTGATGGACCTAGTATTTATACATTAATTCCTATGATATCTCAGCTTCATGGATTATGGCATATTGAAGGGGGAATGTATAGGTATGTAGAAGTATTAGAAAAATTTATATTAGAGTTAGGTGGAGAAATAGAGTGTGGAAAAAATGTAAAAAAAATACATATAGAGGATAATAAGGCTGCTGGTGTAATAACAAACAAAGGATTAGAAAAGTGCGATATAGTAGTTTGTAATAGTGATTTTTCATATACAATAAAAAAACTTTTGAATGAAAATAATTCACAATTAAAAATTGGAAAATATACTATGAAAAAAATACAGTATACTTGTTCTACTTTTATAATGTATTTAGCATTAAATAAGAAATATGATATTTTAAAAGTTCATAACATATATTTAAATAAAAATTTTAAAGATAATACGCAAAAGATATTTATAGGTGAATTACCTATAGACCCATCCATTTACATTTATTGTCCTAGTAAAATAGATAATACAATAAATAAAAATGGAGAAGAAATATTAAATATTATAGTTAGAGTTCCGAATTTATGCGAAAATTCTGTAGAATGGAATGAAAATACTATAATACTTTTGAAAGAAAAAATATTATCTATTTTATTATCTATAGATGGTTTAGAAGATTTGAAGGAACATATAATATATGAAAATTATTTAACGCCAAAAGATTTAGAAAGTAAATTTAATTGTTTTAATGGCTGTGCTTTTGGGATTAGTCCTACATTAAGTCAGACAAATTGGTTTAGGCCACAGTGTAAAATAGAAAAATTAAAAAATTTATATTTTGTCGGTGATTCAATACACCCTGGAGCGGGGGTAGCAATGGTTTTAAAATCAAGCAAAATAGTTACTGATGAAATTTTAAAAGATTTTAAAAATTATAATTAAACAATAAAAAAGCTGCCTTATTAGACAGCTTTTTTGTTATGCAATAACTTTTTGTTTTATTAATATAGAATTAGCTAATTCTACAGCTTCATTTAAGGATACTGTAATATTATTTTTATCAAGTCTTTTTAATAAGCCCATATTAGTAATAACCTTCATAGGTTGTTGATGAACTTGAGATAAAATAAGTCTAATCTTATTCTCAGTACAAAACTCTTCTATAGATTCTAAAGCAGTATATGCTGTAATATCCATAAGTTTAGATTTATCCATGTTAAGTATTAATATTTTTTTAGAGCGATGTTTTCCTATTATATTGTTTATACTATCATGAAAAGTATCAGTAGCACCAAAAAATAATGGTCCATCTATATCATAAATCATTATGTGATCTTTTAAAGAATCATGTACACTTTCTTCTATTGGTAAATGATTTACTTTTGTATGTAGCGACATTTTTCTTATAAATAAACACATAGTTATAACCATTCCTACTTCTATAGCTATAACTAAATCAAAAACAACAGTTAAGATAAATGTGGTAAATAATATTAAAATATCACTTTTAGGTGCTTTCAGCATTGATTTAAAGCAACTCCAATCACCCATATTATAGGAAACAATCATAAGAATAGCAGCAAGAGTTGTTAATGGTATAAATTTAGCATAAGGCATAAATATTTTCATTATTAAAAATAAAGTAATTGCATGTATTATTCCAGAAATTGGAGTTCTTCCGCCGTTTTTAACATTTGCGGCAGTTCTTGCTATAGCTCCAGTAGCTGGAATTCCACCAAATAAACCTGAAAAAATATTTGCAACACCTTGTCCTATAAGTTCCATGTTTGAATCATGTTTATCATTAATCATTTTATCTGAAACAACAGCAGATAAAAGAGATTCTATTCCAGCAAGTATAGCAATTGTAAATGCTGGTTTTATAAGACTTAAAATTGTGTTTAAGTTAACATTTGGTATTGATGGACTTGGAAATTTAGAACTTATTTGACCAAATTGACTACCTATTGTTGCTACAGGCAAATCAAATATACATACTACTAATGTTGTAATAATAAGCGCGATTAATGAACCAGGAATGGTCTTATTTATTTTTGGCCATAAAAGGATTATAGCAATAGAAGCAATTCCTAGTAATAATGCTGTAAAATTTATAGTATTTATATTTGATATAAAGGAAATTACCTTAGGTATGAACTCAGAAGGTACTTTATCAATAGAAAGTCCTAGAAAGTCTTTGATTTGAGTAGTAAACAAAGTTACTGCAATACCAGCTGTAAACCCTACTGTTATAGGATATGGTATGAATTTAATAAGAGAACCTAACTTTAAAAGGCCTAATATTACAAGAATTATACCAGACATCAGTGTAGCAATTATTAATCCTTCAATGCCATATTGTTCAATAATTCCATAAACAATTACAACAAATGCTCCTGTAGGTCCACCAATTTGGACACTGCTACCCCCTAAGAAAGAAATAAAAAAACCTGCTATTATTGCGGTTATGAGACCCTTTTCAGGACTTACACCTGATGATATACCAAGGGCTATAGAAAGTGGTAATGCTATAATAGCTACTATTATTCCAGCTATCATATCTTTGAAAAATTGCTCTTTAGAAAAACTTTTTTTTCTAAAAAGATGTAAAAGTTTAGGTTGTGTCATTTAACTGCCTCCTTGTGGTTATTTAAATAAAAGGAATTAAATCCAATTAATTCAAACTGTAATACAAAAAATATATGATTTTAACAAACCATATATTATTATAGTCCTTTCAAAAAAATCTTCAAGAGAAATTTAATAAAATACTTAATTTAAAGCAAAAATTCAAGCTATTAACTTTAAAAATCAGCAATTAATATGAAAATAACTTAAAATTTTATAAAAATAAACTAAAATTTTAGTTTGAATTATTATTAATAATATGTCATTACACTACACAATATTAAATAAAGATAATATATTGGTAATAAGAGGTAATAAATTGTAATATTAATTTAATTTTATCTTATAAATTTATATGTAGGAGGTTATATTTTTTTATGAAAATAGGTATGGTTCTAGCTGGTGGTGGTGCTAAAGGTGCTTATCAAATAGGCGTTTGGAAGGCCTTGAGAGAACTGGAAATAGATAAATATATTAATATAATTTCAGGAACATCAATCGGCGCTTTAAACGCAGTTTTATTTATGCAAAATGACTTAGAATTAGCAGAAAATATGTGGAGAAATATAACCAAGGAAAAAATATTGCCGATAAATGATAAGGATTTAACTAAAAAGGGTATATTGTTAGCTTTAGGGTTGAAGAATATAGCATTTATAAAGAAACATATGCCTAAAGTTATAGTAGGTGGAAACATATCTAGAGATGGACTTATAGAAGTTATGGAAGAAATAAATTTTGATTTAATAAAAAGCAGTAATAAAAATTGTTATGTTGCATGTACAGAAGTTTCCACATTAATGCCTAAATATTTTTATATAAATAATAGAGAAAAAGAAGATATAAAAAAAATATTATTAGCAACATCTGCATTGCCTATGATATATGAATGTGAAGAAATAGAATATACTCAATATTTAGATGGAGGGATAGTTGATAACTTGCCTATTCAACCTGTGTACGGCGAAGGATGTGATTTGATAATTTTAGTCCATCTATCTAAGGAAAATATGGTGAATAAGAGTGCATTTCCTAATACTTCAATAATAAATATAGTTCCATCTGTTATTGAAGAAGGGGTTTTAGGTGGAACTCTAGATTTTACTGTAGAAGGGGCACAAAAGCGCATTAAACTTGGATATGAAGATACTATAAATATATTTAATCCAATAATGAACCTTACTAGATTTATAGAAGATAAAAGTATAGTAAGAAAAATAAATGTAGATAGTGATGTGTTAGAGAAAAATAATAATCCTAATAAGATTAATAAAATCATTGGAAATGTGAAAAATGTTTTAGGAATGTATGAAAAAAATAATAATTCAGATGTATAAGGATATTTTAAGACACATATTAAAGAAAGTAAAAATTAAAGGCGAAAAAAATTTCCCCTTTAATTTTTACTTCTATAAGTTATTATATCTAATAATACCATCTATCATAGTTAATAAAACTGAGGTGTCTTTAATGTATTCCTTATCAATTTTAAATATATTTTTACTTAATATAACCAAATCTGCTAATTTACCTTTTTCTAAAGAGCCTTTGATTTTATCGTCAAAAGAAGCATAAGAGCCATTTATGGTAAAAGATTTTACAGAGTCTAAAACAGATAAACATTCATTGTTAAACCAACCATTTTGGGGGAAATTACATAGATCTTTTCGATTTACAGCACAGTAAATCCCATGTAGAACATTAAAATGTTCTACAGGAGCGTCAGAACCACTTGAAATATTTATGCCAAGGTTGTTCATAGTGTTAAA
The DNA here is from genome assembly GCF_054767855.1 of Clostridium sp. CTA-19. Classification (NCBI taxonomy): domain Bacteria; kingdom Bacillati; phylum Bacillota; class Clostridia; order Eubacteriales; family Clostridiaceae; genus Clostridium; species Clostridium sp. CTA-19. Next base: position 53,697 of record NZ_BAAABH010000015.1, read on the forward strand.
AGCATAGGTGAATTTAGCATTATCATAGCCTATGCGATTTTCAACAATATGAATATCATAATTAAGAAAAATTGGTTGAATATATGCTAAAGTATTTAAATCAGCCATTTTCTTTAGTGACTTTTCCGTAGTCAATTGGCAATGAATAATTCCATGTCTAAGGGGATTATATTTTTCTGTAAACTTATCGTAGGAATCTAAAACCCAATCTATTGCTTTATCACCTATTGCATGTACTGCTATTTGAATTTTATTTTTATTAGCAAAGTTAACAAATTCATCTAATTCTTCTCTTGATAAATTTGAGATACCATAGTTATTTAAATCATCTTTGTAAGGATTATTTAAATAAGCAGTTCTTCCACCAAGAGCACCATCTAAAAGTAATTTTAATGGCCCTAGTTTAAAAAAATTATTTCCACTATGAAATTGTAAATCTTTATTATTAACTAGGGTTTTAAATTCATTTATATTAGAGAATAGACATTGCTCATAAACTCTTACAGGGAGTTTGTCTTCTGAAGCTAAGTCATGAAAAGCTTGTAAAACTAATTTGCAATCACGATTTGGAAGAGCACAAAAATCATCACTTTGAACAGAAGTTATACCGTTAATTATAAGTTCATCACAAGTGGATAAAATCATCTCTTTTAATTCATTTAATGTAGGATTTTCAACAAGTGTATTTAATATAGTTAAGCCATCTTCTTTAATAATACCAGTTTTGAAATCTAAATTATTTTGTAAAATATTTTTATTGAAATTGTTACATAATAAATTCAATGCTTCAGAGTTACAAACGGCTATATGACCACAGGCTCTTGTAAAAATTATAGGAATGTTTGTAGAGATTTTATCTAAAATTTCTTTAGTGGGTATTAACTTTTCAACTAAATTGTCTTGATTCCATCCTCGACCTAAAATTACTTTAGGTAAATTATACTTGTTTTTTGATATATAATTTTTGGAAGTCTTAATAATTTCATAAAAGGAATCACATTTATTTAAATTAATTATATGCTTAGCATAACCATAACCTAAAAGATGCATATGACTATCATTAAAGCCAGGAACCATCAGTTTTCCATTAAGGTCTATTATAGAATCATAATTAGCTTTAATATCTTTAATATCGCTGTTATAACCTAAAAAATCAATAGTATTTTCTCTTATGCCAATAACTTGAAAAAAATCATTATTTTTATTAGCAGAAAAAATTTCCCCATTAATAAATAAAGTATTCATAAACATTTCCCCCTAAAAATTTAATAAAATTTAAAGTGCAATAGTATATAGAGTTCCAAGTAGACTTTAAAATTTATTAATCCTAAACTTTTATATCTATATAATTAAAGTTTATTGTTAAAATTCATGTATATGTATATTATAGTTGTTTTTTATATAAAGTAAATTTTAATTGTGATATAATTTATAATACAATAATCTAAGTTAAAATGGAGGAATATATTATGGAAGTGATTATAAAATTAAAAGATAAAAAAGATCCTGTAATATATATAGGGGACAGAATAGATGTATTAGACTTTACTATGAATGGAACAAAATACAAACAAATAAGATGCTTTAAAAAAGGATTTAGTAAAAGTGAATTAATAGATGAAAAGTTAATAGTTAAAATTACAAATAAAGAAGAAAATTAGAGTTCATGTTATAGAACTCTTTTTTAGTATAAGGAATTTAGATTTTTATAATATATAGTCACATTTAATAAAATTTATAAAAGGCGTAACATATGATACCGACGTTTATCTTTATAGACTCTATAATAAAGCCATAAAGTAATTGCAAATTAAATAAACAATGAAAATAAATCTATAAAATATTTAGATAAATTAAAGAATTTAGGAGGCTAAAAGATATGGGTATGTTTTGTTATCAATGTCAAGAAACAGCAGGATGTAAAGGCTGTACAATAAAAGGAGTATGTGGAAAAAGTGAAAAACTTGCTAATATTCAGGATTTACTAGTATATGTTGTAAAAGGTGTTTCTGTAGTAAGTGAAATAGGAAGAGAACTAAATATTGAAAATGAACTTGTAGACAAATTTATAGTAGAATCATTATTTGCAACTATAACAAATGCAAATTGGGATGAAGATGTTTTTATAGAGAGAATAAAATACGGCATAGAATTAAGAGAAAATCTAAAAAAAGAAATAGAAAAAAATGGTGGTAAATTACAGGGGTTACCACAAGCAGCTTGTTGGAATTATGTATCAGAATATGAAATGTTAGCTAAAGCTAAAACTGTTGGAGTGTTATCTACGGAAAATGAAGATATAAGATCTTTAAGAGAAATGATAACATATGGTATTAAAGGATTGTGTGCTTATGTTAAACATGCTAGCCAATTGAACTATTACAATAAAGATATAGATGCATTTATTAGTAAAGCATTAGCTTCAACACTAAATGATAAATTAACTATAGATGAATTGATAGGATTAACTTTAGAAACAGGTAAATTTGGTGTAGAAGGAATGGCTTTATTAGATAAGGCTAATACTGAAAGTTATGGTAATCCTACAATTACCAAAGTAAATATAGGTGTTAGAAATAATCCGGGAATATTAATAAGTGGACATGATTTAAAAGATATTGAAGAATTATTAAAGCAAACTGAAGGCACAGGAGTGGATGTTTATACTCATAGTGAAATGTTGCCGGCACATTATTACCCACAACTTAAAAAAAATTCTCATTTAATAGGTAATTATGGAAATGCATGGTGGAAACAGACAGAAGAATTTGAAAAATTTAATGGACCAATATTAATGACAACAAATTGTTTAGTTCCACCAAAAGAATCATATAAAGATAGAGTGTATACTACAGGTATAGTAGGGCATACAGATTTAAAACATATAAATGAAAATAATGATGGGGTTAAGGACTTCTCACAAATTATAGAGCATGCTAAAAAGTGTAATAGTCCAACAGAAATTGAAACAGGAGAAATTATTGGTGGATTTGCACACAATCAAGTATTTCAACTTTCAGATAAAATTGTTGAAGCTGTTAAAAGTGGATCAATTAAAAAATTCTTTGTAATGGCAGGATGTGATGGAAGAGCAAAATCAAGAAATTACTATACTGAATTTGCAGAAAAATTGCCGAAGGATACTGTTATATTAACAGCAGGATGTGCAAAATATAAATATAATAAACTTAATCTTGGTGATATAAATGGAATTCCAAGAGTACTAGATGCAGGTCAATGTAATGATTCGTACTCACTTGCATTAATAGCTTTAAAATTAAAAGAAGTATTTGAACTAAATGATATAAATGATTTACCTATATGTTATAACATTGCATGGTATGAACAAAAGGCAGTAATAGTATTACTTGCATTATTACATTTAGGTGTTAAAAATATACATTTAGGACCAACATTGCCAGCATTTTTATCACAAAATGTAGCTAATGTTTTAATAGAAACATTTAATATTGGTGGAATAACAAGTGCTGAAGATGATTTAAGTATGTTTTTAAACTAAGTGTTTATAATTAAACAATCTGGAATCTTATAAGAATAAAAAACATTGAAAGATAAAAAATCTTTCAATGTTTTTTATTCTTATTTAAAGGTGAATTATTATATGAAATTTACTGAATTAATAGAAAAACTGTAAAATAAGTACCTTAAACAAGGTTGTATCATAATATAAATTATAAAATTAAAAATAATATAGTTAAAACTTTATACAACAGTTTGTATTCATGGTGCAAATTGGCTTAGGAGGGATACTATGACTGCAGAAATAGCTATTATGAATAAAAAGGCAATAGCATTAGCAGCAGATAGTGCAGTAACTATTGGAGATAGAAATAAATTTTATAATACTGCAAATAAGCTTTTTAGGTTATCCAAATATGAGCCATTAGGTATAATGATTTATAATAATGCAGAATTTATGGGAATACCTTGGGAGATTATAATAAAAGATTATAAAATAAAATTAGGAGAGATAAAAAAGGACTATCTTATAGAATACGGTGAAGATTTCATAAGAAAGTTAAAAAATAATATATATGAATTTGAAAAATATGAGAAAAAATATTATTTGCAAATGGTAATACCGCTTATAAAAGAAATAAATTCAAAAATAGAAAAAAATTATTTTGAAAAAGTTGAAGGTTTAGAAAGACCATTAGAAGAAAGTGAATTAAAAAGCATTTCCCATAAGGTTATAGATTTTTATTATGAAAAAATAGATAAAGCAAAAGTATTGGACGAGGCACCGGAGGATTTATGTGTTTTAATAGGAAATTCATATAATGACCTTTGTAAAAAATATATAGATGAATACTTAGGAAAAGAGTGTATGGATGAAACGCATCTCCAAAAAGTAATAGATATGTGTAATATGATGTTTGAAAAAGATATATTTTTAAGTAATTATACAGGAGTAGTAATATCAGGATTTGGAGATAAAGACATTTTCCCAGTATTAGTATGCTATAAAATTTCAGGTTATATAAAAGGGTTTTTAAAATATAAAGTGGATATGTATGAAAAGGTTGATTTACAAATGGATCAATGCATAATTCCTTTTGCACAAGTAGATATAGTAAATACGTTTTTAAGGGGAATAAGTTTAGATTATATAAATATAATTGAAAAATCATTTAATTATAATATTTTAAATTTAATAGATGAAATAGATGAAAATAAAGTTTCTAAAGATGAAAAAGATGAACTGAAAAAAGAAATGAATTGTAGATTTGAAAAAGTTATTAAAAATGTAATAGAGTATTCTCAACAAGAATATTTAGTGCCTGTACTCAGAGCTATAAGATATTTACCAATTGAGGAATTATCATCTATGGCAGAGTCTTTAGTAAACTTAACATCGTTTAAGCGTCAAGTAGCATTAGATGAAAAAGCATTAACAGTTGGTGGACCAGTAGATGTAGCAGTGATATCAAAATCAGATGGATTTATTTGGATTAAGAAAAAACAATATTTTAAGCCAGAATATAATCATCATTTTTTTGAAAATTATTATAGAGAAATAACTAAATGCTGTAAGGAGGAATAATGTAATGCATAGTAAAAACAATAAGGAGTATTTTGTAAATTATTTAAAATTTAAATATAAAAAATGCTACAAGCAAAATAGGGGGGGGAGTGATAAGATTATAAAAACTATAGAAAAAGAAATAACAGAGAATAAGTAATTCTAATTTATATAGTAAAAAGCAATTGAAATAATGAAAAAGGTAACTATTCATTATTTCAATTGCTTTTTTTGAAAATAAACAACAATTATTCGTATTTAGAAAAATAAAAATAGGATTACAAATAAATATATTGATTTAAAGAACATACCGTTGTTTTATGAATAAAAGTAATTTTATTTATACACAATGAATTAGATATAAAATTTTTAGTTATACTATATGTAAAAATTAAAAAGTCGAAAAAACTATAAAAAGATAAAAAAATAAAAAATATTACCAATAATTATTATAATAATTTAATCAAATAAAATATAAATAATATAAAATGTTTTGATTAATTTTAAATATGTGTTAAAATTTTTTAAAGAAATCTTTAAATTTTAATACAAAAAAAAGGAGTTGGAAAAAATGAGTGATAATGAAGGAGAAAAGTTAAGGTGGTATAATCTTGGTTTAATGGGGTTTGTTTCTGTTTGGGGATTTGGTAATGTAGTTAATAATTATGCAAATCAAGGATTAAAAGTTATAGTGTCATGGGTACTTATTATAGCTTTATACTTTATACCATATGTTTTAATGGTTGGTGAATTAGGTTCTGCTTTTAAAGATGGTAAAGCAGGAGTTAGTACTTGGATAAGAGAAACTACAGGAGCTAGTGGAAGGAAATTAGCATACTTTGCAGGATTTACTTATTGGGTTGTTCATATACCTTATCTAGCTCAGAAACCTCAATCAGTATTAATAGCATTGGATTGGGCTATATTTCCGGATAGTAAATTTATGGATTCATTTAGTACGTTAGTTGCTCAATTTCTAATTTTAGGAATATTTATATTTTTTATGTGGGTTGCAGCTAAAGGTATAAATTCAATAAAAAAAATTGGAACAATAGCAGGAACAGCTGTCTTTGTCATGTCCCTATTGTACATATTGTTAGTTGTTACAGCACCTATGTTAAGAGGCGTTGAACCAGCAACTACAAATATAACATTTAAATCTATAATGCCTGAATTTAATTTTGCTTATTTTACTACATTATCAATGTTAGTATTTGCAGTAGGTGGAGCAGAAAAGTTATCTCCATATGTTAATAATACTAAAAATTCATCAAAAGAATTTCCAAGAGGAATGATGATTTTAGCAGGTATGGTTGCAATATGTGCCATACTTGGTTCAATAGCAATGTCTATGATGTTTGATGCAAATAACATACCAGCAGACTTAAAAATGAATGGTCAGTATTATGCTTTTGCTATACTTGGAGATTATTATGGATTGGGGAATACATTCGTTGTATTATATTCAATAGCAAACTTATTAGCTCAAATATCTGCACTAGTATTTTCAATAGATGCACCATTAAAAGTATTCTTAGCAGAAGCTGATGAAGAATATGTGCCAAAAAGCTTGTTAAAAACAAATGAAAATGGAACACCTATAACAGGATATAAAATAACATTGATATTAGTAGGAATATTAATTATAGTTCCTGCATTAGGAATAGGTGATATGAATTCATTATTTAACTGGTTATTAGACCTCAACTCAATTGTAATGCCAATGAGATATTTATGGGTATTCTTAGCATATGTAGCACTTAGAAAAGCAAAAGAAGGCACATTTAATTTAGAGTATAAATTTGTTAAAAATTCTAAATTAGCAATGGTGATAGGTTCATGGTGCTTTATATTTACTGCATTTGCATGTATAATGGGAATGTTCCCTAAGGGTGTAGAGGTATTCTCATCACAATGGATATTCCAAATAACATTAAATGTATTAACTCCATTTATTCTTATTGCATTAGGATTTATATTTCCAACATTGGCTAAAAAAAATAAATTAAAATAAATTTAAGAATTGCCTTATGATATAAAGTCTATATTATAAGGCAATTCTTATTTAAAAAAATATATAGTTAATATTTTGTAAATAATTTCAAAAATATAGAATAATATTGTAATATATAATAATATAAAAATAAGGAGAACACTTATAGATAGGAGGTAAAATATGGATATAACAGCAAGAGAACTTAAGGTGTTAAATGAAAAAGATTTAAGTATTTTTTGTGATAATACAAAAAAAGAAAGAAAAAAAGTATTTCTATTTTATATACTATGGGCAATAGGGAAAAAATTTGGAATTCATAATTTTTATTTAAATCGACCTAAAGTAGCTATAGCGCAATTAAGTATAACTATTGTGAATTTAATATTAGAAAATATACTAAAGCATAACAATATTGCTGTGGAAAGAATGGTAGATATGGCTATGAGTAATCAAATAACTATTGAAAATTTAAAAAATTGTTTTTTTGGTTTCTTTAACTTAAATTCAATACTAGGTTTAATAGTATTAGCGTGGGTTACTGTAGATTTATTTTTAGCTAAAAACATTATAGATAACATAAATGAAGATTCAGAAAATAGCATATACAATAGTTTAAATAAGGAGTGATATATTTTGATTACAGCTCAAGAATTAAAAGTGTTAGATGAGAAACAATTAAAGATTTATGAATATTTGGTGGAAAAGGAAAGGGTTAAACTTCCGTTAGTTTATATATTATGGGTACTAGGCGGAATGCTAGGATTTCATAATGCATATTTAGGAAGAAAAGATGTTGCAAAATCACAATTAATAACAACTATTGTAAGTGCAGTAGCTTGTTTAATAATTATTGGTTTATTAGGATTACTTGTAGTTCTAATATGGATAATAGTTGATTTGTTTTCTATAAATAAGTATGTAGAAGAGGCAAATAACGAAATAGAGAGAAGAATATATAACGAAATAATTAATAATTAATAAGATAAAAAGGGCATTCTCGAAGTTAGTCTTAAGGAGTATGCCCTTTTGATTATAGTAAATTTTATTTGAATTTATAATAACTATTATAGGAAAATAAGCTCCTATTTAAATTTATTCTATAACTTTAAAGTATTTTCATACAAAGTGCAATGTTGAATTTGAAGTGATTTGGAGCATGTCTAACTATTTTGGGTATGCAAGTTTTGAAATTAATAATTTTAAAAGCTAACTTGTAGCCCTATATGAAATTGTAACAAAGGAATACTATATACATATATAGAAATAAGTAAAGGATTTAACTATATTTGTAGGGGGGCAAATTAAATGAAAAAAGGAAGATTAGATAAAGAAAAAATAAAAAAAGTTATTAAAAATTGTGTTATATTTCATAATATAATAAATATGAAGGAGTTCATTTGGAAAAATGAAAAATATATTCCAAATGGGAAAATAGAAGAAATCAATTTTCAAGAAGTAATTGATGCAGAATCAAGATTAGAAAGATTTGCACCATACATTAATAAAGTCTTTTGTGAAACTAATGAATCTAACGGAATTATAGAGTCAAGATTAATAAATATAAATAAAATGAAAGCTTTTATGGAGAATTATTATAATGAAATTGTAATTGGAGATATATATTGCAAATGTGACAATGAATTGCCCATATCTGGATCTATTAAAGCTAGAGGTGGAATATATGAAGTTTTAAAATATGCAGAATACTTAGCTATTAAAGATAATCTTATAAATGTTCAGGATGATTATTCCAAATTAGATAGTGAGGAATTTAAAAAATTTTATTCTGGATATAATATAATAGTTGCATCAACAGGAAATTTAGGTTTAAGCATAGGGATAATATCTTCTAAATTAGGATTTAAGGTTGATGTGCATATGTCATACGACGCTAAAGGGTGGAAGAAAGAGCTTTTAAAAGGTCTAGGAGTAAATGTAATTGAACATGAAGGAGATTATAGTAAGGCTATAGAAATTGCAAGAAAACAAGCTAATTTAAGTAAAAATTCATATTTTATTGATGATGAGAATTCTAAAGATTTATTTTTAGGTTATGCTGTTGCCGCATTAAGGTTAGAAAAACAATTAAAATATAAAAATATAATAATAGATGAAAGACATCCTTTATTAGTTTACTTGCCCTGTGGTGTAGGTGGAGCGCCAGGAGGTATAACTTTTGGTCTAAAAAGTGTTTTTGGTGAGAATGTTCATTGTTTTTTGGTAGAACCTACTCATGCCCCTGCTATGATTTTGGGGCTTATGACTGGACAGCATGAAAATATATCCGTAAAAAAATATGGGATAGATGGTAAAACTGATGCTGATGGATTGGCTGTAGGTAAACCATCAGGATTTGTTGGAAAATTACTTGAAAAATCGATAGCAGGAGGGTACACATTAGAAGATAAAGAACTGTATAAGTTATTAGCTATAGCGAATAATGAAGAACATTTACAATTAGAGCCTTCAGCTGCAGCGTCTTTTATTGGCCCATTAAAATTAAGTAAAGAAAATTATATTAAAAAAGATATTGTTCCAACTCATATAGTATGGGCAACAGGTGGAGCAATGGTTCCACAGGATATATGGAAAAAGTATTATGAAAAGGGATTAGATTTACTAAAAAAGGATGAAATTATTTAAAATAAAATATAACTTTAATAGGCATATTTTTATAAAAATATGCCTATTAAAGTTATAGCAGATAGTATTTGTATTATTCCTATGAATAGTCCATATAATGAGACTGATTTTCCATGTTTTATAAGTTCTTTAAAATTAACTCTAAGTCCGATAGCTGCAAGTGCTATTATTTCAAGGTTATTGCTTAAAACTTTAAAGGATTTTGATAGAGAAACTGGTATAATGTTAAAGCTAAATAGAGCACAAGTAATGAAAAAACCTATAACATACCAAGGAATATTAAATTTTTTCTTTTTAGGATTTATATTGTTATCTTTATTAGTTTTTTTGTTCTTAAGAGTTTCAAGGAATAATACAACTACAACTAGTAATATTATACGTACAATTTTAAATATAGAGGATAAATCTTTTACAGAATCATTAACCATAGCACCACTGGCAACAACTTGTCCTACTGATTGAAGAATACCACCTATCATAGCAGAGGTTTTAAAAGTTTCATGATTGTATAAAAGTCCTGATATTAAAGGCAATGAAATCATTAAAATTACACCAGTTACATTTACTATAGCTATTGAAATGCCTTTTTCATCATCAGTTGCATTTATAGCAGGGGCTGTAGCCCCAATTGCAGAAGAACCGCATACAGCATTCCCGCTAGCCATTAAGAATCTAAAATTGTCGCTAAAACCTAATTTTTTACCAATCATAAGAGCAGCAAAAATAGTTACAGACATTTGGCATACTATAAATGCAATACCGGAAAGTCCTAAATTTAATATTGTAGACACACTTAATGTACCACCTAAAAGTACTATTGAATAAGCTAATAAGTCTGTTTCTGCAAATTTATATCCTTTTTGAAAACTTTTTTTATGTAAGCATGTGTTACCTAAAGCCATACCTAGAAAAATAGATATTGAAGATGCTCCAAGTTTAGGTAAAAATTTTGATAAAGCAATACTTATATAAGCAACTATTATAGAAATCAAAAGTCCAGGCAAAATCTCAAAACCTTTATCTATAAAATTATTAAATCTTTTATTCATTATAACAACCCTTTCTATGTAAAAAGTATTTTATTAAAATAATTTATTAGTAATTTCAAACTATATAAAAAGTATAATACTGAAAAAATCATAAGTAAAATAAATATATATCATAGTAATCATTAAAAAAAATAATGATTATATATTTAATTTTTTGTTAAATAATATATAATATTGTATAGTAAATATTTTTGGGTGATAAAAAATATATTATTGTTAGGATGTAGATAAATTATGTTAGAAGAATTAAAAACATTTATAGCTGTTGTTGAATATGAAAACTTTACAAAGGCAGGGGAAAGTATAAACCTATCACAACCAAGTGTTAGTGTTCATATTAAAAATTTAGAAAGCTATTTTAATACAGAACTTATTACTAGATCTGTAAAGAAAAAAACTATAGTAATCACTGAAAGTGGAGTTTTGCTTTATAAAAGAGCAAAAGAAATTTTAAAGCTTTTAGAAAATACTAAGGATGAATTAAAAAATATATCGAACACAATAAAAGGACATTTAAAAATAGGAGCAAGTCTTACTATAGGAGAATATTTTTTGCCAGGTTTTTTAGGTGAATTTTCTAAAGAATATCCAGATGTTGAGATAGAGTTACTTATTGAAAATACAACTAACATATGTGATAAGATAAAGAATTTAAAAATAGATATTGGGCTTATAGAAGGGGTTGCGCCATCTTTTGATTTTAATCAAAATTATTTTTTAGAAGATAGAATGGTACTTATGTTGCCTTATAATGACCCAATGGTTTCAAAAGAATTTTCTTATACTTTACTTAAAGATAGAAGATGGATTGCTAGAGAAAATGGATCAGGAACTAGGGAGTATTTAAATATGTTTTTAACAACTAAGGAAATTATACCTAAATCCATGATGGTGCTTGGGAGCAATTATTCAGTTAAAGAAGCTGTTAAAAATAATTTAGGTATAACTCTTATATCAAATTATGTAGCTGAAGAAGGAGTGAAAAATAAAGAATTGTCTGTAATAGAATTAAAAGAAAATTATAAAAGACATTTCTCTTATATAACGCCAAAAGATATGATGATTTCTAAGGCTACCGATGTTTTTATAAAAAAACTTATAGATTATTCAGCTACTATAAATTATCTTAAATAAAATATAGAATTTTAAACTCTAATTTATACATTTACAAGATAAGAAAAACATATTAGTGGATTTATCCGCTAATATGTTGAAGAAATAAATCCTAAGTATTTTTGATGTTTTAATTGTTAAAAAAAATTCAAACTAGATTAAAGTTTTAATTAAAAACTTTAATCTAAAAGCTTTAATGTTGCAAAAATTGCGAATAAACGTTAAAGTATTCACATTTTATTATAAAAGTTGTACAATATGTTTAATGAATTGAATGTTAAAATATTAACGATTTTATAAATGAAACTTGATATAAAATTAATATATTTAGGTTTTAGGTTTAAGGAGAGATTAAAATGTCAATCAAATCAAGAAAAGTTGCAATTGTTGGGACTGGATTAGTAGGTTCTAGTTGTGCTTATGCATTAGTTAATCAAGGTGTATGTGAAGAAATAATAATGATAGATATTAATAAGGATAGAGCTAAAAGTGAGGCATTAGATTTAATGCATTCTGTAGAATATATGTCTTTAAGAACTAAAGTTAGAGCTGGTAGTTATGAAGATTGTAATGATGTAGATGCAGTTGTAATAACTGCAGGACCACCTCCACAACCAGGGCAAACAAGATTAGACACTTTAGAAGTCAGTGCTAAAATATGTAATTCAATAGTAAAGCCGATTATGAAATCAGGATTTAATGGATTCTTTATATTAGCATCAAATCCAGTTGATGTAATATCATATCACGTATTAAAGTTATCAGGACTTCCTAAAAATAAAGTAATAGGAACAGGAACGGCCCTAGATACAGCTAGATTAAAATCAATAATATCAGAAAAACTAGGTGGAATAGATACAAAATCAATACAAGCATTTGCTATGGGAGAACATGGGGATTCTCAAATGGTTCCATGGTCTTGTGTAACTGTAGCAGGAGAATCCTTTTTAAAATTAATTAGTAATTACGATAAGTTTCAAGAGAATGATCTAGATAATATGGTAGAAGAAACTGCTAAAGCTGGTTGGAAAATAATAAATGGTAAGGGAAGTACTTATTATGGCATAGGAGCTACTGTTGTTGGAATTCTTAAAGCTATATTTCATGATGAGAAAAAAGTGATTCCAGTTTCTGCTTTATTAGAAGGAGAATATGAACAAAACAATGTATATATGGGTGTGCCTAGTATATTAGGTAAGAATGGAATAGAAAAAATAATTGAATTAGATTTAAAAGAAAATGAAAAATATAAATTTAATAATTCAGCCACTATTTTAAAAGAATACATATCTAAATTAGGTTATTAAAAAAAGACTATATGAAAAATTTCTATAAATTTTTCATATAGTCTTTTTTATTAATCAAAAACATGGATAATACTTACTAAAAGATAGTCAATATTAAACAATATAGTGTATAATGTATTTAAGGGGTGAGTTAAATGAATAAAATAAAAGATGTTTATGGAAAACAGTCGGAATATTCTATACAAGAAATTATGAGTAAGTATAGCAATTCTAATGTTAATTCTGCAAAGCCTATGGCATGGAATGGGTTTAAGGAATTTATAGTAGTTAAAAAGATTAGAGAAAATAATGATGTGATTTCATTTTATTTCAAAGCAAAAGATAAAAGTAAGCTTTTGAAACATAAGCCAGGGCAATTTTTTACTATAAAATTAAATAGTGAAGATGAAAAGTATAAAGATGAGATAAGAACTTATAGTTTATCAATGATGCCAAATGAAGAGTTTTATAGAATAAGCGTAAAGAAAGTGCCTAGTGGACTTATAAGTAATTATTTGCATGACAAAGTGGAAGTAGGTGATATTATTTATGGGATGGTTCCTATGGGATTGTTTATGATAAATGAAAATAATAAAGAAAAACCACTTATATTAATATCAGGAGGAATAGGAATAACTCCACTTATATCTATGCTTTATGAAGAGGTAAAAATAAGAAAACAAATATTCTTTATTCAGGCTATACAAAATTCTGATGTTGAAACCTTTAAAGATGAAATGAAAGAAATTATGAAAAATAGAGATAATGTAAGGAATATAGTTTTTTATAGCAATCCTAAGGATGATGATAGTTTAGGTAAAGATTATGACTTTAAAGGGAGAGTAGATTACAATTGGATTAAAAACAATCTACCGTTAAATGGTGATTTTTACTTTTGTGGACCACCTCCATTTATGAAAGGAATTTATAAAGCATTAAAAGAATTAGGTGTTAAAGAAGAATATATTAATTTTGAATTTTTTGGACCTAAACAAGATATGCTTGAGTAAAGGGAAAAACATTCTTATAATAAAAAGTCTACTATCAAGTAGACTTTTTATTATAAGAATGTTTAAGAACATTTTAATTTTAAAAATTCAAATTCATAATAAATAACTAGTAACTATTTGAAAATATTATAACAATAGAAAAAAATGGTTAAGTATAATAATATGATACATAGAAGTAGAAAAATAAAAATATGAAAAATTTTATTTATTATATATAAAATATGGGGGAAAAAGGATGAATAATTTACCAAGTATTTTTGAAGAGTTTAGTGAAGCAAGAAAGAATGGATTTATAAAGGTTAAGAATTTTAAAGAAAGTGGAAAAAATGTAGTAGGTGTATTTTGTACATATACTCCATACGAGGTTATATATGCATCAGGGGCTATTCCAGTAGGACTTTGTGGTATGAGTGATGAACCAATACCAGATGCAGAAAAACATCTTCCTAAAAATTTATGTCCACTTATAAAATCAAGCTATGGATTTGCCTTAACAGAAAAATGTCCATATACATATTTTTCAGATTTATTAGTTGGAGAAACTACTTGTGATGGAAAAAAGAAAATGTATGAATATTTAGGCAAAATAAAGCCTATGCATGTAATGCATTTACCACAAGCTCAGGATAGAGAACATGCATTAAAGGTGTGGAAAAATGAAATAGAATACTTAAAAGAATGTTTAGAAAAACAGTTTAATGTAAAAATTACAGATGAAAAATTAAGAGAAGCTATAAAAATAAAAAATGAAGAGAGAAAATTACTTCAAGAGTTTTATTCATTATCAAAGTTAACTCCACCACCAATAGGAGGACTTCAAATGTATAAGGTTCTAGAAGGAACTGGATTTAGTTTTGATAAAATAGAACAAAATAATAATATGAGAAAAATGATTGATGATATAAAAGAAGAATATAATAAAAATGGAAGTAAAATATCAAAAAATGCAAAAAGAATCTTAATTACAGGATGCCCTATTGGAGGAGCTATAGAAAAAGTTGTAGGAACTGTGGAAGAAAATGGTGGGGTAGTTGTATGTTTTGAAAATTGTGGTGGAGTAAAAGAAAAAGCTCAGCTTGTAGATGAAAATAGAGACCCAATTGAAGCTATTGCAGAGAAATATTTAAAAATACCATGCTCTGTAATGTCAAATAATGATGGTAGATTAGAACTTTTAGATGAGCTTATAGATGAGTATAAAGTAGATGGTGTTATAGACGTTACACTACAAGCTTGTCATACTTATAATGTAGAATCAATGAAAGTAAAGAACTTTGTCAAAAATCAAAAAAATGTACAATATATGAGCTTAGAAACTGATTACTCTAAAACAGATTTAGGTCAAATAAAAACAAGAATAGCAGCATTTATTGAAATGCTTTAGTAAAATTATAGATTGATAATAACTAAAGTGAAAGTTTTGAAAAGGAGTAAAAGATGTATTATATAGGAATAGATATAGGATCAACAGCAGCTAAAGTTGCAGTTTTTGAGGAAGACAAGCTTATAGATACATTGTTAATGAAAACTGGATGGAATAGTAAAGAAACTGCAAGAGAAATAGAGGAAATACTAAATTCAAAAGGTATAACAAAAGAAAAAAGAAAAGTTGTAGCAACTGGATATGGTAGGGTTTCTGTACCATATTCAAATAAAGAGATCACTGAAATTACATGTCATGGGAAAGGTGCTGCATACTTAATGAGCGATAAGGCTATAGTTATAGATATAGGTGGACAAGATACTAAAGTTATATCAATAGAAGAAGGTATGATAACTAATTTCCTTATGAATGATAAATGTTCAGCAGGTACAGGAAGGTTTATAGAAATAATGGCAAATATTTTAGGCTTAGGTATAGAGGAGTTATGTAATTTTGCTGAAGGTGGTAGTGGTGTAACTATAAGTTCTATGTGTACAGTGTTTGCTGAATCAGAGGTCATAAGTTTGATTGGTAGTGGTGAAAAAAAGGAAAATATAGCTTTTGCAGTTATAGATTCTGTAGTTAATAAGGTTTCATCACTTTGTAATAAATTTGGAGATGGAGAACAGTATTATTTAACAGGTGGTCTTAGTAATTGCCCTTATGTAGTTAAAAGTTTAGGCAAAAAGCTTGGGAAGGATGTAAAAACTCATACTCTTGCACATCATGCAGGGGCAATAGGGGCAGCACTTTTGGCCAAAAATATTAAATAGTTATAATGAATTATTATATTTAGGTTGTTAGTAAATAAACTTTCAACTGAAGTTCTAGGAAATTAATTTTCTATAGGACTAAAATTTCTATTTCTTATTATATAAATTAAAAGAAATGCTTTAAAATGATTTACTCGTCATTTTAAGGCATTTCTTTTGCTATTATTAAAATATTATATTTGTGTTGAAAATTTTCTAATTGAAAAATAATTAGAAAATTTGTATGATATATAAGACTTATCGTTTATAAATGCTTTGCACATTAAAACATGTACATTATAAAAAAGATATTAAAAATATTATTTTAAATTTAAATTAAACAACATAGGAGGAATTTATGAAAAAGAAAGTTATAATTGATTGTGATCCAGGAATAGATGATTTTTTAGCATTATTGCTAGCTTTAAATTCAGAAGAATTAGAAGTGTTAGGTATAACTATAGTAGGAGGAAATGTAGATTTAAATACTTGTGGAGAAAATGCATTAAAAGCACTAGAACTTACTAATTCTCTTCATATACCTATTTACTTAGGAAATAACAAGCCTCTTTATAAAAAATTAGAAAAAGCAGAAAATGTACATGGAGCTGATGGGTTAGGTAATACTAATCTACCAAAAGTCAAAAATGGAGTATTAAATTATGGCGCAGAAGATTTTATAATAGAAACTTTACATAACAATGAAAAAGTATCTATTATAGCATTAGCGCCACTTACTAATATAGCTAAAGCTATAATGAAAGATAAGAGCGCATTTAAAAATTTAAATGAATTTGTTTCTATGGGGGGAACCTTTAAAGAATGTGGGAATTGTACACCAGTTTCTGAATTTAATTATTATGTCGATCCCTATGCTGCAGATTATGTATTGAAAAATTTAGGTAAAAAAGTACATATTATTGGATTGGATGTTACTAATAAAACAGTTTTGACCCCAAACATGGTTGAATTTATCAGAATGATTGATGGAAAGTTATCAAAAGTAGTTTCTGAAATAACAAAATTTTATGGCGAGTTTTATTGGAGATTTGATAAAATAATAGGTTCAGTTATAAATGATCCATTAGCTGTAGGATATTTTATAGATAAAAGTATATGTAAAGGATTTTCTACTTACACAGAAATTTGTAAAGAGGGCATTGCAGAGGGGATGTGTATAGTAGATAAAAATAATTTATGGCAAAAGGAACATAATTCTATAATACTTACAGAAGTGGATGTAGAGAAATTTTTAAAAAAATTTATAAATTTATTATTAAAAGATAAAGAAGAAGAAGTGGAGAAATATATAGGTTTATTGTTTTAAAAATTATAAAATTAAATGATAAATGGGAAAATTTAGAAAATTAAATCTATTCTTGAAAATTCAAAATTTATAGAAATACATTACTTTATAATATAAAATAATACTTATGAAGTATTAATAAATTTAAAGGTATGGTGATAAATTATGTGTTTAGGGTGTAGATTGGCTAATAATGAATTAGGGGTTTATAAAGTTTATGAAAATAGCTTTTTTTCTGTAATTCTTGACAAAGCTCCATTTAATGAAGGACATTTATTGATTTTACCTAGAAGGCATGTTAAAGAAATCTATGATTTAACTTTGGAAGAATTAAATAATCTTTCTGATATTTTAAGAAGTATGAGTAAACTATTACAAGAGACATTTAATCCAGATGGCATAACTATAATTCAGAATGGTGGAATTTTTAATGATTTATCCCACTTACATGTAAATGTAATTCCTAGATATGAAAATGACGGATTTAATTATGGTGATCCAGAGAATAAGTATTGTGCAAATTTAATTTTAAATAAGACTCAAAATAAATTAATAGAAAAAATTAAAAAATTAAAAATATAAATATTCATTATAAAAAGCAAGTCTAAAATATAGGACTTGCTTTTTTTGTGAAGTTGAAAGAAATATATATAATAAATGTTAAAATTATCATAATTTATGAGAACATGTAAAATAACTATTTGTAAGGCTGGAGAATATATGCCAATGTAAAACAATTAATAAATCATTAAAATATAATTATTCATAAAAGTAAATAATGACTCAAAATTGAATAAAAAAATAAGAAAAAATTCATTTTATACACAATAAAGTCGTCAAAAAAATATAAAGTATAACATTTTGCGAAGAAAAACGAAAAATATACTGTACTTTTTATAAAAAAGTGTTATACTAATAACTGTCAGAAGAAAACATAAAAAATTATAAATATAAAAAAAATATAGCAAATATATTTAAAATTAATAAATTTAGTGTTAATAAATAAAAAAAATACATATAATTTACGAGGTGTAAATTAATTAAATATAAAATTATTTGGGGGAATATTAATGAGTATTAACTTAGAAAATTTAAAAATTAAAACATCAGAGAATATATATAGAAATTTAGCAGTATCACAATTAGTTGAGTTTGCACTTGAAAATGGAGAAGGTAAACTTTCACAAAGTGGAGCTATTGTTGTTGAAACAGGAAAATATACAGGAAGATCGCCTAAAGACAGATTTATAGTTTGTCAAGAAAGTATAAAATCATTAGTTAACTGGAATGATACTAATCTTTCAATAGATGAAGAAACTTTTAATAAACTTTACAACAAAGTTATTAATTATTTAGAAGACAAAAACCTGTATGTATTTGATGGATACGTAGGAGCAGATGAAAAATATAAAATGGACATAACAGTTGTAGCGGAATACGCATCTCAAGCTCTTTTTGCAACTCAGTTATTTAGAAGACCTACAAAAGAACAATTAAATAAGCATAATACAGAATTTACAGTAATAGCAGCTCCAGGATTTAAAGCTAATGGTAAAGAAGATGGTATAAATTCAGAAGCTTTTGTTTTAGTAAATTTTGAAAAGAAGATTATATTAATAGGGGGAACTCAATACTCAGGAGAAATTAAAAAATCAATATTCTCAGTAATGAATTTCTTATTACCTCAAAAAGGTGTATTCCCAATGCACTGTTCTGCTAATATAGGACAAGATGGAGACACAGCAGTGTTCTTTGGACTTTCAGGAACAGGAAAAACAACGTTGTCAGCTGTTCCAGATAGAAAGTTAATTGGTGACGATGAACATGGATGGTCTGATGATGGTGTATTCAATTTTGAAGGTGGATGCTATGCAAAAACTATAAGATTAGATGCAGAAAAAGAAGCTCAAATATATAATGCTTTAAAATTTGGAGCAGTTTTAGAAAATGTAATCTTAGATGAAAAAAGAAATCCAAATTTTGATGATGAAAAGTTAACAGAGAATACTAGAGGAGCATATCCAGTAGAGTATATAGATAATGCTGAATTAAGTGGAAAAGGTCAAAACCCAAGTACTGTAATATTCTTAACTGCAGATGCATTTGGTGTTATACCACCAATATCAAAATTAACAAAAGAAGCTGCAATGTATCACTTTATGTCAGGATACACTAGTAAATTAGCAGGCACAGAAAGAGGAATAACAAGTCCAAAAGCAACTTTTTCAGCATGCTTTGGGGAACCATTTATGTTAATGAATCCTGAAGTATACGCTAAATTATTAGGTGAAAAAATAATTAAACATGATACAGAGGTTTATTTAGTTAACACTGGATGGTCTGGTGGGGAATATGGTGTTGGAAAAAGAATGAATTTAAAATATACAAGAGCAATGGTAAAGGCTGCTTTAAATGGAGACCTTAGAAAAGCTGAATTTGAAGAACATGAAATATTTAAAGTTTTAGTGCCAAAAGATATAAAAAATGTACCAAGTGAAATTTTAAATCCTAAAAATACTTGGGAAAATAAAAATAACTATGATGTAAAGGCAAAAGAGTTAGCTGGAAAATTCCAAGATAACTTTAAAAAATTTGAAAATGTTAGTAAGGACATATTAAACGCCGGTCCTGAATATAAATAAATTCATATACAATTGTTACCAAACAAAAGGATTATTTTAACTTTTAAAGAGGTTGTACAAAATTTAAATTTTGTATAACCTTTTTATTTTAGTATTTCAAAAATATAATTATGCATAAATATAAAAAAATAATTACAATAACTATTAATAAATTAAAATTAAGGGCGATAAAAATATTAAGAAATATTTTAGGAGGACTTAAAATGAGTAAGGGCCCAAAAAAAGGTAAAATAGTAGGCTTGTTAATGATAATTGTATGTGTTGGAATATTTGTTATACTTAATAAAAATAAACTTGCCTATTATGATTATAAATACAATGTTAAAATAACAAATTATAATAATATATATGAAGGAAATAATATAAAATTTTACTATATGGATGGAGAAAACGATTATCAAAAAAGTATAAAAAAAGAATATAAATTTGATGATATAGTAAAAAAATCAGGAAATGATATAGAAAAAGCTTTTGCTATAATCAATTGGATTAATGAAAAAGCTCAATTTAATATTAGTGCTATGAAAAATGGAGATACAACAAAAGAAATATTAGAAAAAATGACAACTACTAAATCACTGTCTGATGATGGATATTCTATAATTTTAGAAGAATCGTTATCCACATTAGGAACATATGTAAGGAAAGGTTCATTAGCTACTAAAAACGATATGAAACCTAAGCCTCGACAAGGATTTAAAGTAGTTGAAGTATGGAGCAATGTACATGGAAAATGGGTAATGATAGATGGTGGCAACAGTTGTTATATGACACTAAACGATGTTCCGCTAAGTGCTGTTGAAATTATAGAAAATGGATTAGAAAATGTAAAGATTGTTGGTTTAAATTCAGAAAAAGAAATAAAACAATATAAAAAAGATATGGAAAAGTATTTTAATACTTATACAATTGCCATAGATAATAATAAGTTTATATCGCCTAAAAGTAATTCTTTTGTAACATTTATTAAAAATCCGGAGGATATTCAAATTGAAAATCAAAGTGGATATATAAGTCCAACTTTATTTGTAACTAAATCCGATGTGTTTAATTTGAATCCACAAATAATTAATGGTGATAAAAATAAAGATGAAATTCCCACATTAATAATATCTAAAAAAGATAAAAAAGAAGATACGGACGGAGCAATTAAGTTTACAGTAGGAGTATTTAATGATAGTGTTATGATGAAAAAATACTATATAAGTTTAAATGATGGAACTTACTCAGAAGTTAATGATTATTATGACTTATCAATTTTAGAAGGAAAAACTAAAATATCTCTTTCAATAGATGGAAAAAAACCTATAAGAGAAATATTTTTTGAAAGAAAATAAAATAGGAAGCATTAAATTGCTTCCTATTTTGCTTTGAAAATTTTTTGCAAAAATAGTAATAGGTTTAAATTTTTGATATAATATTAATCGTGGTGTTAATTATAAAACAATTTTTATGAAATACTAATTAGAGAAATTTTGTATTTATCAAGGAGGAAAAAGATTTGGAATTAAATTTGATATTAATACTTAAGGCAGTAATTATTGCTATAGTAGAAGGAATTACTGAGTTTATACCAGTTTCATCTACAGGACATATGATTATTGTTGGAGATTTAATAAATTTTAAAGGAAACTTTGCTAATATATTTTCTATAGTAATACAACTTGGTGCTATACTTGCAATAGTTGTATTATATTGGGAAAAATTATTCAGTTCAGTTAAAGAATTATTTATTGCTATAGGGACTATATTTGGCAATATTATGAATAATATTACCAAAAAGGGAAGAGTGAAAAATTTAAATTATAAGCAAAGAACTAGTATAAAGTTTTGGAAAAACATCATTGTAGCAACTATACCTGCAATGATATTAGGTTTATTATTTGATGATTTAATAGACAAGTATTTGTTTAATTCACTTACTGTGGCTATAGGATTATTTGTTGGAGGTTTCTTACTATTATTAACAGAGAAACCATTAAAAAAGAAACAGAAAACTATGGATATAGATGGGATAAATTCGGCACAAGCGTTAAAAGTAGGCGTGTTTCAATGTTTAGCAATGTGGCCAGGTATGTCTAGATCTTCATCTACTATAATTGGAGGATGGTTTGGTGGAATTTCTACTGTGGCAGCAACGGAATTTTCTTTTTTCTTAGCTATACCAGTTATGGTTGGTGCTTCAGGGTTAAAGATATTTAAAAATTTAAATGGAATAACTAGTGGAGAGTGGCTAGTATTAGCTATTGGGTTTTTAGTTGCGTTTATAGTAGCATTAATAGTAGTAGATAAATTTGTTAATTACTTAAAAAAGAAACCAATGAAAACTTTCGCTATATATAGAATATTTGTTTCTATAATATTATTTGTATTAATTTTTACAAATGTAATAAGCCTATAATATTGATTAAAAGAGCATCTTTGAAATAAATATAAGAAAGATGCTCTTTAAATATTTGGTTTATAAAATATAGGACTTTAGATTAACTTTAAAAGTTGTTTGCTACAAAAATTTTATATCTATAGGGAAACAAGCTCCAATTTAAATTTATTCATTAAATTTTTATTATCAGCTGATAAAAGTAAGTAATAATCACCACAACTTTTAACTAAAACAAACTGTTAATTATTGGTGAAATATTAATTTAAGCTTTCTCACTTGATAAATTAATAACTTTAAAATTTAGTTTAGAACCCTATATATAATATAGAATTAAATTGTTAAGATTTTTCTTTTTTTATTTTTATAGAGTTTTTATCACAAATTAAGGTTATAGAACCGTTTAAATCTGTTCTATAAAGCTTAATATTTCTATCTAATAAATTATTTAAAAGTGTTTTATTAGGATGACCATAATCATTTCCTAGTCCACAGGAAATGATAGCAATATCAGGATTAACTTTATCTAAAAAAGGTTCAATAGAAGATGTTTTGCTTCCATGATGTCCAATTTTTAAAATATTAGATTTTATATCTAAATTTAGAAGTTCATTTTCAATTTCTTTTTCAGCATCTCCAGTAAATAAGAAATTATAATTTTTAAAGTTTAATTTAAACACTAAAGAGTAATTATTTAAGTTGTCATAATAATCTTTGGTTGGAGAAAATACTTCTATTTTAATGTTTTTATTTAATTTCATTGTTTTTGGAGCTATAAGAGGATCGATTTTAATATTTTTTGAATTTAATTCTTTTGCGAAATTTTTAAAAATAGGGGTATTGGCTGTGATTTTAGGAGAAAATATTTTGTCTATTTTCATGTTTTTTAATATATAAGTAATACCACCTATGTGATCATCATGAGGATGAGTTAGAAAAACATAGTTTAGATTATGTACATTTTGTTTTTTTAGATAGTTTAATAGTTTGGCAGAAGTATCTTCAGTACCACTATCTATTAAAATGTTTAAATTTTCATTTTGTATTAATATACTTTCACCTTGTCCAACATCGATATAATGGATAAGTAATTCCTTATCATATCTATTTTTAGGGATAAGTAAAAATAAAGAAAATATAATACATATAAAAATAATAATATAATTTTTGTAAATACATTTTTTCAAATAGCTACACCTCTATTATATAGTGATATTAAAAAGTTTATCCAAAAGGTAATAAATTAAACAAAACTAATAAAAACATGCTTACATATAGACTTTTTTTTTATAATATTGGTATAATAAAAAATAGAGCTTAGTTAGATAAAGGTATAATTTATGTAAATTTTAAAGAGTAGGTGATATAAATGAGAAAATTTTGGTTTTTATTACAAACTGTAATATATACAGTATTTTCGGCTATTTTTATTCCTAAAGCTGAAAAGTTAAAGAAAAAATCAAAAAAGGAATATGAAGACTACACAAATGTTAAGGGAAAGGAATGGTCTAAATTTCTTTTAAAAGCAACTGGACTTAATATAATAGTAAAAGGCAAAGAAAATGAGATAGAAGGTCCGTGTTTATATGTATCTAATCACCAAAGTATAGTGGATATACCATTAATATTTTCAGTAGTAGAAAAACCATTAGGAGCTGTTGCTAAAAAAGAATTGGAAAAGATACCGGTATTATCATATTGGTGTAAAGCAATAGGGTGTGTATTTTTAGACAGAGAAAATCCGAGAGAAGGTATAAAAGCCATACAAAGAGGAACTGAAAATTTAAAGAATGGACAGTCTATGCTTATCTTCCCAGAGGGAACAAGAAGTAAGAATGGACAAATAGGTGAATTTAAAAAAGGTAGTCTTAGGATGGCAATAAAGTCAGGTATGCCAATTATACCAGTTACAGTTAAAGGTACGTATAAGATTTATGAAGGATACAAAGATGCTAAAAAAGAAAATAAAGATTGTATTTGTATAATTCATGAACCTATATATACAAAAGACTTATCTAAAGATGAGTTAAATGGGTTAGTAGAAAAATGTCAGGATATTATAGACAATACTTTAAAAAAACTATAGGGAAACAAGCTCGAATTTAAATTTATCCATTAAATTTTTGTTATCAGTTGAGAAAAATAAGTACAAATATAGTTAGTTAAGAATTAACTCTTAACTAAAATAATCTGTTAGTTATTGATAGAAATATTAATTTGAGTTTTCTCATTTGATAAATGAATAAGTTTAAAACTTAATTTGGAACGCTATATAAAAAAGCAACTTTAAAGTGAATTTTATTTTAAAGTTGCTTTTTAGTTTAAATATTAATAACTATAGATTTTAATCTACTCATAGCTTCTATACTATACCTTATTCCTTGTGTTCCCATACCGGAAGATTTTACACCAGAGAAAGGGAAATGGTCTGGTCCTCTTTCTGTTTTGCTATTAATTTGAACGGTGCCAACGTTCAGTTTGTTTGCGATGTTGAAAGCATCATTTATATCTTGGGTAAATATAGAAGATTGAAGGCCATACTGCGATTTGTTCGCTATATGTATAGCTTCTTCTTTAGAACTTACTCTTATTATAGGGAGAACAGGACCAAAAGGTTCTTCCCAAGCTAAGTCCATATCTAACGATATGTTATCTAATAATGTAGGATATATTATATTGCCAGATCTTTTATATCCGGTAATTAAATCAGCACCTTTCTCTAAAGCATCTTTTATTAAATCCATAACAAAATCACATGAATTACTATCAATTAATGGTGTTACTTCACAATTGTCTTGAGGTAATCCAACCTTAAGTTGTTTTAATTCATTTAAAAGAGCATCAACTAAATTATTGGCTATGTCTTCAATTACTAATACTCTTTTTATAGCAGTACATCTTTGACCAGAATAACTAAATGCTCCACTAATGATTTCCTTAGCAGTTTTTTCAATATCTGCATCTTTTAAAACTATTGCAGCATCTTTACCTCCTAATTCCATCATAAGTGGAATCATATTAGAGATACTTGCTATATGATTACCTACTTTTGTTGAACCAGTAAAATTTATAAAATTTACGTTTTCATGAGATACAAGATAATCACCAATAGATGAGGATTTTCCAGTAATAGTATTTAAAACCCCATGTGGAAGACCAGCCATCATAAAAGCTTTAGATAAATATAATGCACTTATCGAGCCTTGTGTAGGTGGTTTTAATAAAACACTATTACCGGCCATTAACGCAGGAGCTATTTTAGATGCTGATAAGTTTATAGGATAATTAAAAGGAGATATAGCTAAAACTACACCTAATGGAACACGTGTTGCAAGACATAATTTATTCCTTGAAAAGCCTGGAAAACTATCTGATTGGATAAAGTCTCCATATAAGTTTCGGCCAGTATCAGCTGTATGTCTAATAAAATCAGCAGTACGTTTTACTTCAGATATAGATGATTTTTTATCTTTTGCAATTTCTAACATTAAAATCTCAGAAATTTCATCTATATTATCTTCAAGAATTTTAGCGGTTTTATATAATATATTAGCGCGCGAGTCTATAGAAGTTAATTCCCAATGTTTTTGACTAAGTTTTGAGTTTTCTAAAAACTTATTAACATCATCTTTTAACATTGCAGGAACCTTTCCTATTAGTTCTCCATCTATTGGAGAAAATATATCTATAGTATTATCAGATATAATCCATTTACCATCATATAAGTTATGATAAATATTATCTTTCTTTATAGAGTTAATCAAAATGTATCACCTCTTTATAAATTGTTTTTATTTAATAATCATAATCAAGTTTTAGTATTAGCAATTATTGAAAAATTTATAAAGAGAAATTTTTATATAAATTTAGTTGGTAGTATTAAGGCATAGTATTCTTAATACAATCTTCAGTAGAGTCTATTTTTTTCTCTAACATAAAGAGTTTATTTTTAGCATTTTTTATGGAGTTATTTAGTGTGTACTCCTCTAATTTTAATTGTTTTAAAGTATCATTTAATTTAGCATTTTCTTCTGTTCTTTTTTTTATAGACGGTTCATACATTTTTTTAATAGTATTTTGTTTATTAAAATAAAATAATAGTTTATCATAATAAGTAACTAAAAAAATATTTATTTTTTTAAATGTAATTATAAGAAAATCAACCAATCTACTTAACAATTTTTCTAATTCTTCCATTTAAAAATCACCTCAATAATATTGTATATATATTAAGAAAAGAAAGGCAAGATAAAAATATGTTTAATAGTAAAAAATATATAAAAAAAATAAATAAATATATGAATAAACTAGACAATGAGAATTTAAATATAGAAAAAAACATAGAATTTACTAAAAAAAATATAAATTATAAAAAACAAAATTTAGAAAAAATAGAAAAAGAAATAGAAAATATGGAACTTAAATATAAGAAAATAAGAAAAATGCTAATTGAAAAAGGAATCACTTTCAATTTAGAAGGTGATTTAAATTTAGAACAATGGGATAATTTATTTTTGGAAAAAAAGGGGAAAGCATATAATATTATAGATAAAAATAAAAACACCATAAAAAATCTAGATATAGAAATAAGCAAAATAATTGAGGAATTATTAAGGGAAAATGTTGTTTATAGCATATTAATTATAAGAAAAGTTGGTAATAATCTATTAGTACAAATTAGATTTACTCAATAATGTTAGAAATGGATTTATTTAAATTTGAAATATCAATTTCTTCTTTTGAGAAAAGTGCAGATACACAAGTAACATATTGAGAAGAAGATTCCTTACTCCATTGAATTTCAATATTAAGTAATGATTTTAATATATCTGCAACATCAAAACCTAGTGCTTCTAAAGAGTATTTTAAGTTAGTTTCATTTAAACATTTTAATCCATATTCCTTTTGACACACTTTGCAGAATAAACATCTTCCAGAGAAAATAGCTAAAGATGATTGAAATTCTTTTTCTAAACTAAGCAGAAGCTTGTCCAAATGAAAACGTGCACTATAATATAAGGTTTTAAAAATTTTATCAAAATCATCATTATATTCAGTTACTTCAGGTATAAGTCTTTTTATAGAATTAAAATCATTTTCTATATTGCTTTGTGCATTTATATTAATTCTGTATGCAATTATATAAGCAAATTCATAATTGTTTATGTAATTCATAGTATCAAAGCTGAAAGTTGGACAAGACCAAACTTTATTATATTTTTCGCATTTTTTGCAATAATTATTAATTGTTTCAGGTTTGTAATAATTTAAAAGTTCCGTAATAGTTGCTTTTTTAATATTAAAGTTTTCTTTTAACATCTTCATATGAATTTTTATAGGAAAGTATTTTTGATAAATAACATTCCTTAACCCCCTTCTATTTTAAGCGTTAATAAAAATAAAAGTGAATATGATATATTAGAGTTTTGTATCATATTCACTAATATAGAAATATTAAATATCTCTATGGGAATCGTTTGTTTTAGCAAAGAATGAAATTGCATATAAACCACATAATCCAACTAAACCGTAGATTATTCTGCTAAATCCACTTATTGATCCAAAGGCACTAGAGCCAGCAAATAATGCAGCTACTAAATCAAAACGAAATAATCCTACTAGTCCCCAGTTTACTGCACCGATTATAACTAATATAAGAGCTATTGTGTCTAATACTTTCATTAATAGTCACTCCTTTTATTTATTATTTAAATGTTATTATTTCCTGAAAATATTAATTTATTCAGAAAAATGTATGTAATAATAAAATAAAAGGAATGTTAGAAACATCTATATCAAATTTTTTATAGTGTTATAGGGAAACAAGCTTAAATTCAAATTTATTCAATAACTTTAAAATTTTTTGTATTTAAAGTATTTGGAATATGTTTCACTATTTTGGACATCTAAATTTTGATGTAAATAGTTTTAAAAGTTAACTTGAAATCCTATAGATAAATTTTAACATAAATTATAAAGATTAAAAATAAAAATCTGTTATAAAACTTGTTACTTTGTTAATAAGACTATATAATTGTAGTATTGAAATCATTAAAAATATTGAAAGAGGGAGAATAAAATGGCAATAGTAACTATGATATTAGAAATAATACTTTTTTCAATTATTTCTTTAATTGCATACAGTGCTTTAAGAGTATATGTATTTTCAAAATTAAAAATTAATAAATGGGTAGTTTTAATTTTAGCACTAGCTATATTTCTAATTCCCAATTTTTTATGGCCAACAATGCCTATTGTTGTTAACAAATATATAATACCAACAATATTTGTAATATTATTCTTATGGTTTATGGATCTTTGTGGATTCTTAAAAGGATTTGATAATGTAAAAACAGATAATGATAGTGGCTATAAAAAATACAATAAAAGTAACAACAACGTTATAAAACCAAAAGCAAAACCAAATAGAGTGAAAAATAAGAAATAGTAAAAATTTAAAACCTTTTGATTTTTAAATCAAAAGGTTTTAAATTTTTTATAGTTTATACATATATATATAAATTAAAAAAGAATTAAAATATAAAAATAGTATTTTTCAACTCTTTAGATATAAAAGTGATTTTATTACATATAATTGTAATAAAATATTAATTTAAATATATAAGAAGTAATTATCAATAAAATAAGGAGTGATAACTTGAAAACTCTTTTAGTATTTCATTCATGCAACGGTTTATTAAAAGAAGTTTCACATAGGATAAAGAAGGAGTTAAATTGTGAAATTATAGAATTACAAAATATAGAGCCTGATTTAAAAAATAACAATAAGTATATTAAATTTTTTCAGGATGTATTATTAGTGAAAAAAATAAATGAAGAATTTAAGGAATATGAATGTTTAATATTACTTTTTCCTAGTTGGTTTTATAAATCTTATTTTGGTATAAAAAGAAGTAGCTTTGGTAATATTTTAAATGGGAAAAAAGTTATTTTAATTACATTAGGTGCTGATGAAAATTTATGTTTTGATAAAGAAAGTTTATTTTTAGGATGTCATATAATAGGTGAGAAGTATATAAATACAAAAGAGATAAAAACAGAAAATTTTTATATTAGTTTAGTAAATTGGATAAAAAATATATGTAAATAGTAAAATATAAAAATACAGAGAGTTAATATACTCTGTATTTTTATATTTTAGTATACTAAACTAATTTATTAAATATTATTGTAAATTTATCTCAATGTGATACAATTTAAATAAGTTTAATATTGAGAGTTAATGTAAAATAATATAAAAACATTAAGATTAAATAATAGAATTAAAGTGATTATTATTGATTAAAAACCTACAAAAAGGAGAGTTGAAAATGAGCTTTTATGTATACAATACAATAACAAGAAAAAAAGACGAATTTATTCCTGTAGTTCCAGGGAAAGTTGGTATGTATACTTGTGGACCAACAGTTTATAATTATGCCCATATAGGAAATTTAAGAACATATATATTTGAAGATGTACTTAAAAAGTCTTTAGAATATGCTGGTTATAAAGTTAAACATGTAATGAATGTAACAGATGTGGGACATCTTCAATCAGATGGTGATGAAGGCGAAGATAAAATGGCCCTTGGTGCTTCAAGAGAAAAGAAAACAGTTTGGGAAATAGCAAAATTCTATGAAGAAGCATTTTTAGATGATTGTAAAAAATTAAATGTTAAAAGGCCTAATGTGGTTTGTAGGGCAACTGAACATATAAAAGAGATGATAAATTTCATTGAGGTTTTGGAAAAAAAAGGGTATACATATCAATCTAATGGAAATGTATATTTTGAAATAGATAAATTTAAGGACTATACAAAACTTGCAAATTTAAGTATTGAAGAATTGGAAGCAGGAAGTAGAATAGAAGTAGATCCAAATAAGAAAAATCCTCTTGATTTTGTACTTTGGTTCACGAACTCTAAGTTTAAAAATCAAATAATGCAATGGGAATCTCCATGGGGTAGAGGTTTTCCAGGTTGGCATTTAGAATGCTCAACAATGTCAATGAAATATTTGGGAGACAGAATAGATATACATTGTGGAGGTATTGATCATATACCAGTACATCATACTAATGAAATCGCTCAATCAGAAGCTTATAGCGGAAAAAAATGGGTTAATTATTGGATGCACGGTGAATTTTTAGTATTAGATGGTGGCAAAATGTCTAAATCAACTGGAGACTTTTTAACGGTAAAAAGATTAGAAGAAGAAGGGTTTTCACCACTAGATTATAGATATTTTTGTTTACAATCAAGATATAGGAAACAATTAATATTTAGTTTCGAAAATTTAGATGCAGCTAGAAAATCTTTTAAAGCGCTTAAGAAAAGAATTGCTACAATATTAGAAAATGTTTGTGAAAATGATAGATTTAACAATGAAAATATAAATAGCTATAATGAAAAATTTAAAAAACAAATAAGCGATGACTTAAACATTCCAAATGCATTTACTGTGCTTTTAGATGTTTTAAAAGATGAAAATTTAACAAATTTAGAAAAGAAATTTTTAATAGAAGATTTTGATAAAGTATTATCTTTAGAATTAACATCTGTAGAAAAAGATTTATCCAATATAGATGTTGAATCAATAGAAAATCTTATAAAAGAAAGAAATGAAGCGAGAAGTTCTAAAAATTATGCTAGAGCAGATGAGATAAGAGATCAATTGCTAAAAATGAATATAGAAATATTAGATAGTAAAGAAGGAACAACTTGGAGATTAAAATAAGAAAAAGCATCTCAAAATGATAAAATCATTTTGAGATGCTTTTTTTTATGACAAAAATTTAAAAGTTTATATAAAAATAAGACATTAAAAGAACTATAAAAACCATAAACTGTCAATAATTATGATGTATTGTAATAAAAAAATATATATAGATTACAGAATAATTGAGATTTTACTGGAATAAAATGGTAAGATATACCTAAGTTAATTTAACATTAAAAGTGATCTATGTAAATTTTGATATATCATTATTGAAATATGGAGGTGAAATTATGTTTGAAAAGTATTTTAAAAACTACAAAATTGTATTGTTAATATGTATTTTGTTTACTTTTATTGTTTGCGTGAAATTGGATTTAAATGTTGAAGCTATAGAGTCATCTAATATTATAGTAATAGAAGATAAAGAAATATTTACTACAGGAAAAGTAGACTATAACATAAAAAGTCCTAAACTTTCAGGGTTGCAAGATAAAAATTTAGAACAGGATATAAACAAAATAATACATGATGATATAACTTTTATAAAAAAAGATATAGAAGCTTTAAGCGTAGATGATCATGAATATGCTGAATTAAATGATTATGATTTGAAAAATTATAGATGTAAGATGGATTATGACATAAAAACAGGAAAAGAAATAATGAGTATAGTACTTAATATATATAAGTTTACTGGTGGAAATTATGAAATAAAAGAGAAGAAAGCGTATAACATTGATTTAAAGAAAAACAAATTATTAACTTTAAAGGATTTAGTAAGTGATGAAGAGTGCAGAAGACTAAAAACACAATTAAGAAAAGAAATTCATAAAAGTAAAGATAAGTATTATATAGAAAAAATTAATTCAAATGAAAATTTTAATTTTTATTGCGACGGAAAAGATGTAGTTATATATTTTGATATGAATGATATAGGTCCATACACTTTAGGAATACCACAATTTAAAATACCTTTAAAAAGTATATAAATATATATATGATGAATATGTTAAGAAATTTTTTATAAAATATAGGATGAAAGCTTTTATAATTAGTTCATATTGTAAGATAGTATTGAAAATTCCACCTCAAATAGTATAAATACAAATGATATAGAAATTTTAAAAACGGGAATAGAAAGTTTAGAAAATTACATTAAAAAAGATAAGGGATAGATATTTTATAGTATAAGGTATCTACCCCTTATTTTTTATTATAAATAAAAAATGTTTTATGTGGTTATACTAATGTAAGCGTAATTTCAATATAATTTTAGAATAATTAAAAGTATATTGAAAAAATGTCTCAAATAAAAATAAAAAACTATTGACATATAAAAAACAAAATGATACCATAAAAAAGCAGTCTAGAAATGACATAAAAAAACATATTTTGTTCTTTGAAAATTGCACAGTGATAAAAAGACATTGTTAAACCTTTAAATAAAGATATAACAATTTCGTCAAGACAATAAAAACCTTAAAATATAAACTATTTTATGGGAACTTTTGTATAAATGACAAAGAATTCTTAGAAACGAGTAGTACTAGGAAACGACTGAGTGAGAAGCGGAGTTTACTTATGTAAATGAGCATCGGAACGAAGAAAGTTGACGACACAGTACGTAGTTTATAAGAACATTTGAAAAGTTGGCAGAAACAAGTAGTACTAGGAAACGAAGGAACGAGGAACGGAGCTTACTTATGTAAGTGAGTACCACAGTAACTGAAGTTGACGACGTAATACGAAGTTTATGACAATCTTTTAGGTCAAGCTACAAAGGGCGCAGGGTGAATGCCTTGGCACTAGGAGCCGAAGAAGGACGCGATAAGCTGCGATAAGCTTTGGGTAGGCGCAAATAGCCTGTGATCCAGAGATTTCCGAATGGGGAAACCTACTTAATTATATTA